>NZ_JBFAXQ010000017.1:0-189560 GCF_040680855.1 Kribbella sp. NPDC051952 | reverse complement strand
ATGTGATGTGACGCATAGTCACGATCACATGAAGGTCTGGTCGACCGTCAGTGCGGCCGCGCCGAGCTGTTGCTAAGGCAAAAGAGGTGAGTAAGAGGTGACCTGCAGACATGAAGAAGCCCAGGCCACCTTGGTGACCTGGACTGTTGTGCGCCGCCAGGGACTCGAACCCCGAACCCGCTGATTAAGAGTCAGCTGCTCTGCCAATTGAGCTAGCGGCGCGCTTGGTGCTTTCGAACGAAGAGGATCGTAGCAGGGCGGCGGGGGAGATGCGAAATCGGTTAGCGGGTGAGGATGGTCATGGCGGCGTTGTGGCCGCCGAGGCCGGAGACGGCGCCGCCCCGGCGGGCTCCGGAGCCGCAGATCAGGAGGTTGGCGACGTCGGTTTCGGTACCCCAGCGGCCGGTGTCGGCGGGGTCGGTGGCCCAGGGCCACTGCAGGTCGCCGTGGAAGATGTGACCGCCTGGCATGCCGACGGATTCCTCGATGTCGTACGGCGTTTTGGCCTCGATGCACAGGTTCCCGTCGGCGTCGCGGGCGATGCAATCCTCCAGCGGTTCGGCCAGGTAGGAATCCAGTCCGGCCAGCACGCGCTGCGTCGCGAGCTCACGGGTCGAATCGTTGTCAGAGGCAAACAAACGGGCCGGGAAGTGGACCCCGAAGACGGTCAGCGTGTGGTGGCCGGAGGCAATCAATTCCGGTGACAGGATCGACGCGTCGGTGAGGGAATGGCAGTACACCTCCGACGGCGGCGTCGGAGGCAGGGCGCCGGAGGCCGCGGCCTGGTACGCCGACTCGAGCTGGCTGTAGTCCTCGTCGATGTGGAAGGTGCCGGCGAAGGCACGGGTGGGATCGTCACCGGTCCTCAACGCGGGCAGCCGGCGCAGCAGGAGGTTGATCTTCAACTGCGAGCCCTCAGGACGCACACCGGCGTCTTGACCACGCAAAGTCGCCAGTGTGGCCGGTGCGACGTTCGAGAGGACGTACGAGCAGTCGACGGACCGCTCTCCGTCGCCACCGAGCCACGTGACGGACCCACGCACGCCATCGGCCTGCACCGAGGTCACCGAGGCGTTCGTGACCAGTACGGCGCCCGCCCGGCGTGCTGCATAAGCCAGCGCGTCGGTGACGGCTCCCATGCCACCCACAGGCACCCGCCACTCACCAGTGCCGTTGCCGATGAGGTGGTAGAGGAAGCACCGGTTCTGGATCAGCGACTCGTCGTGCAGCCCGGCGAACGTCCCGATCACCGCGTCCGTCGCAACCACGCCGCGGACGGTGTCGTCGGCGAACCGCCGTTCGATCGTCTCGCCGAGGGGCCGTTCGATCAGTTCGTCCCACAGCGGGGAATCGACTTGGGACTGAAGGGCGGCGGCGGGCTGCAGGGGCTCTAGGAGGGTGGGGGCCACAACACTGGCCAATGAGCTGACGGCGCCGTAGAACGACGTCCAGGACTCGTAGTCGGAGTCACTGCCTGTCAGGGCCTTGAAGGCAGCCCGTGTCGCCGCACCCTCGGGGCGCTCGACCATCAGGCCGACGTCGCGTCCAGAACGGCGTACGGGGGTGTACGACGCGACTGCGCGCGAGCGGAGCTGCAGTGACAGGCCCAGGTCGGCGACGATCTTGTCGGGGAGCAGGCTGACCAGGTACGAGTAGCGGGACAGGCGCGCGTCGACACCCGGGAACACCTGCTGGCTGACCGCTGCGCCGCCAGTGTGGGGCTGTTGCTCCAGTACGAGCGTCGACAGCCCGGACTGGGCCAGATAGGTGGCGGCGACGAGCCCGTTGTGCCCGCCTCCGACGATCACGACGTCATAGAAGTCCATCAATCACACCGGCCAATCGAGCTGGTTGTACGCGGCGTCCCAGAACATCCATTCGTAGCGGCATGTGGTAGCGAAGTGCTGATGACAACGTTGACGCTCCGACGCGCTCACGTCCAGTCCGTCCGTGACCGCCAGGACGGACTCCACCACCGCGTCGAACTCGTCGGACCCGTACGTCGCCATCCACTCCTGGTACACCGGCTCCGGCGAGGACCGCTTCAGCAGCTCGCGCCCGACATCGCGGTAGATCCAGTAACAGGGCAGTACGGCGGCCACAGCCTCGGCGTACGTGCCCGTCGCGCACACAGCGGTCAGATAGGACATGTACGCCGTAGTCGTCGGTCCGGACCCGGCTGCGTCGACATCGGCGGGCGTCAGTCCTAGTGACTCCAGCAGCGACGTGTGGAGTGAGCGCTCGACCGCTATGGCGTTGGCGGCGTGCAGGGCGAACATACTGACCGCGTCCTCGTCCGGCGCCCGTCCTGCGACCAGAGTGAGCGCTCGCGAGTACGCACGCAGGTAGTGGCTGTCCTGGACGATGAAGTAGCGGAATGCGTCTCGGTCGAGGGTCCCGTCGGTCAGACCGGTGATGAACGGGTGCCGCACGATCTCGTCGTACACCTTGGCCCCACCGTGGTCCCACAGCTCGCCGGAGAACGTCATCCCAACTCCTTGCCTCGACTGGGACCGACCTTATCCACAGGACGTGACGACGACACGCGACGTAGATCACTCGAACGCCGTACGCTGAGGCATGAACATCCAGGCGGACATGCCGCCGGATACGCCGCTACTGCGGCGGATTCGCGCGTCGGTGATCGGGGACGATCAGGTGATGCCGGGGCCGTACGGTCCGCGTCGGGTCACGTACGCCGACTACACAGCGTCGGGACGCGCCCTGACCTTCCTGGAGGACTTCATCCGCGAGGAGGTCCTGCCGCGGTACGCGAACACCCACACCGAGTCCAGCGGGACCGGCCTGCAGACCACTCGCCTGCGTGAGGACGCTCGCAAGATCATCCACCAGAGCGTGGGTGGCGACGACCAAACCGCACTGATCTTCTGCGGGTCCGGTGCGACCGGTGCGATCGACAAGCTGATCGGCATCCTCGGTCTGCGCATCCCGGCCGAGCTGGACGACAAGTACCACCTGACCGACCAGATCCCGCCGGACCAGCGCCCGGTCGTGTTCATCGGGCCGTACGAGCACCACTCCAACGAGCTCCCGTGGCGCGAGTCGATCGCGGACGTGGTCCTGATCAGCCAGGACCAGGACGGCCACATCGACATCCCGCAGCTCGAGCAGCGCCTGATCGAGTACGCCGATCGCCCGCTCAAGATCGGCTCGTTCTCCGCCGCCAGCAACGTCACCGGCATCGTCAGCAACACGCAGCGGGTCTCCGCCCTGCTGCATCGGTACGGCGCTCTGTCGTTCTGGGACTGTGCTGCGGCCGCGCCGTACGTGGACATCCAGATGTACGGCGACGGCCCGCTGGAATACAAGGACGCGATCTTCCTCAGTCCACACAAGCTGATCGGCGGTCCGGGGACTCCCGGCGTTCTGGTCGCCCGACGCGAGCTGCTCCGCAACCGGGTCCCTGACGTGCCCGGCGGCGGGACAGTCGCGTACGTGAATCCGCTGGAGCACCGCTACCTGGACGATCCGGTGCACCGGGAGGAGGGCGGCACGCCGGCGATCATCGGGTCGATCCGGGCCGGGCTGGCGTTCCAGCTCAAGCAGGCGGTCGGGATCGACGTGATCCGCGCGCACGAGGACGCGTACCTGCGCCGTGCCGTCGAGGCGTGGAAGGACGAGCCGAGCCTGCAGATCCTCGGCAATCTGGATGCCGAGCGGCTGTCGATCGTGTCGTTCGTGGTCAAGGCGCCCTCCGGTCGGTACCTGCATCACAACTTCGTCGTCGCGCTGCTGAACGACCTCTTCGGCATCCAGTCCCGGGGCGGCTGCTCGTGCGCGGGGCCGTACGGGCACACGCTGCTCGGCATCGACCTGCAGCGCTCACACGAGTTCGCCGAGGAGGTCCTGCACGGCTGCGAAGGCATCAAGCCCGGCTGGGTCCGGGTGAACTTCAACTACTTCATCTCCGAGGCCGTCTTCGCGTACGTCGTAGAAGCCGTCAAGCTGGTCGCCCGCGACGGGTGGCGCCTGCTGGGCGACTACCGCTTCGACCCCGCGACCGGTCTGTGGCGCCATCACCGCGGCCCGGTTGAGCCACCGATGCGCCTGTCCCAGGTCGGGTACGACGCCGACGGCAAGCTCAGGTATCCACGCCACGACCACACTGCCCCCGAGTCCGCTCTCCAGGACTACCTGGCCGAGGCACGCGAGCTGGTCGCCACCTGTCAGGGGTCCAGCGTCGAAACCGAAGGGCAGGTCAACACGGAGTTCGACCACCTCAGGTGGTTCGACCTGCCGTCCCGCTGTCTTATTCGCTGACGCGGTGGTCGGCGGCGAGTGACTTCGCCAGGTCGAGGGTTGCGTCGTCCAGGGGCTGCGGAGTGGTCGCGCCGTACGCGTCGAGGAGGTGGCGCTCGACGCTGTCCACAGTCAGGTCCGGCACCTCCGTCGAGAGCGAGCCGACGGACACCGGGTCGAAGGGGAGCTCCAGATGCCGGTAGACGTCGGTCAGGAGCGGGCGGAGTCGCTCGTCGTCGCCGGTGACCACCAGTGCGCTGAACAGCCAGCCGTTGGGTACGACGCGTTGCCCGGTGCCGACGAGTTTCACCACGCCACGCGCGTTGATGCTCTGGGCGCCCGGACAGTACTCACCAGGCACAGGTCCCACCCGCGCGTCGATCCCGAGTGTCTTCAGCACGTCGGCGTACAGCGACCCGTAGTAGGTGAACCGGGTCTGCATCCCGTCCGGTGCCAGCGGCTCCCGCTTGACGTGGTCGACCACCAGCGCCTGGCTTGTGTAGGCGACCGGACGTCCACCGACAGCCCGCACCAACGGCTCGAACCCAGCGGCCCGAGCGGCCGCGACTGCGGCTCCGAACCCAGGCAGCCGCGTGTCCCGCCGCCCGAACACCACCACCGGCTCGGACGGCCGGTAGACCCGCAGAGCCTCCGTCACTTCACCGGCCGACACCCGCCGGACCAGCGCGTGCCCGACCGCCAACTCAACAGCCGCATCACCGGCGCCACCCTGAACCCACACACCTCAATCGTGTCACGCTACGTTGCTGGCGTGGACAACGCTCGGGTGCTGGGAGTGGACGCCTGCAGGAAGGGGTGGATCGGGGTCGCGGGGGACTTGCGGGCGTACTTCGGCCGCACGATCGGGGAGCTGGTCGAGCGGGCTTCGATGGATGGCGAGCTTGCGGTCGTGGGGATCGATATCCCGATCGGCTTGCCGTTGGTGGGGATTCGGCAGGCGGAGAAGCTGGCGCGCAAGGTGGTGGGGCGGCGGTCGTCGTCGGTGTTCCCGGTGCCGGCCCGGCGAGCGGTCGAGGCCGCCGACTATGCGGCGGCCTCGGCGCTGAACCTGGAGGCGACCGGGAACAAGCTCAATCGCCAGTCCTTCGCCCTGGCGCAGAAGATCCTGGATGTCGACCGGTGGACAGCGCCTTGTCCGGTGATCGAGGTGCATCCCGAGGTGAGCTTCGCGACGATGGCCGGGCGGCCGTTGATGTATTCGAAGTCGACCTGGGCGGGCGGCGAGGAGCGGCGGCGGCTGCTCGAGTCGGTGGGGATGGGGATCTCGGGCGACATCGGGCCCGCGGGCAGGGAAGCGGGCGTCGACGACGTACTGGATGCGGTGGCGGTGGCGTGGACGGCGAAGCGGTACGCCGATGGACGCGCCCTGTCGTATCCGGATCCGCCGGAGGTCCTCGACGACGGGTCGTCGGCGGCTATCTGGGCCTAATGCGCTCCTGCCGACCGCAAAACGTTGGCGATGTCGTCGTAGCCGTGGGACTTGGCGTGCTGCAAGGGCGTGACTCCGTCGGCGTCGGCGAGGTTCACGTCCGCGCCGGCGGCGATGAGGATCGTGACGATGTCCTGCCAGGGCTGGGTGCCTTTGCCGAGGATGACGGCCTCGAGGAGGGCGGTCCAGCCGAGGTTGTTGACGTGGTTGACGTTGATGCCGGTCTGGACGACGCGGCGGACGTAGTCGACGTGACCGCGTTCGCTGGCCGGGATGACGGAGACGCCGCCGTAGCGGTTGCGGAGGGTCAGGTCCGGCTTGGCCGGCAGCAGGGTCTCGAGCATCGCAACGCTGCCTGTGACGCCGGTGACGAGCCAAGCCGAGTCCTGACGGTCGTCCTGCGCGTCGGGGTCGGCGCCCAGCCCAACCAGCAGCCGTGCCACCTCAACCCGGTCGTTGAGGGACGCCAGCAGCAGTGCGGTACGGCGGTTGTCATCGCGGGACTCCAGTGGCGCACCGGCGGCCAGTGCGGCGGCAGCCTCGTTCGCGTTGGTTGCCCCGAGCAATGCGGCCACAGGGGAGTCAGGGCGCTTGGTGGCAAGCACAGCAGCCACCTCGGTCTGCCCGAGCTTCGTAGCGCCCTGGACCGGCATAGTGCCGTCCTGTTCGGCCGGCTTGTTCCGGTCGGCCCCGGCGGCGATCAGGAGCCGCACAGTGTCGACGTACTGCGGTGTGCCCTTTCCGAGCAGGACAGCTTCGTGCAGTGCGGTCCAGCCCAGCCGGTTGACGTGATCGACCGTCACGCCGGCCTGGAGCAGCCGCCCGACCACAGCGGCGTGACCCCGTTCAGCCGCGCGGATGAGCGCTGTACCGCGGTAGCTGTCGAGGCTGCGGATGTCGGCGCCGTGCTGCAGGGTGAGGTCGAGGAGTTCGACGTACCCCTCACTCGCGGCGATCAGGAATGCGCTCTGCACGGTGTCGTCGACCGCATTGACGTCCGCGCCGGCGGTGATGAGCCGGCCGGCTTCGGCGACGTCGTTCTTCCAGGCGGCGGCGATCAGTTGCTGGTTGAGGTCGGTCGGCACGGGAGACGTCCTTGCACTTGAGTGGGCGGGGGAACACGCGGCGGTTATCAGGATGATGGCTACTGCCAGGATGCGCTTCATCGGCGCGGCGGGTTCAGCGTGATGACCTGGTACGGCGGTACCGCGGTCGGCTCGTCGAACTTGCTGTCGACCAGCAGCAGGCGGCCCTGTGCGAGCTTGGCGGTCGTGAGAACGCGCGAGGGGTCAGTGGGCGTCGCCGAGACGAGCCGCGCCTTCCGGCCGTCCGCGGACAGGTCCAGCGTGGACAGCACTCGCGAGAAGTTCCGCACGACCCACAGCCGCCGCCCGTCCTGCACGAGCCCGTCGGCGTTGACGAGATCCGCCCCGCCCGCGTCGATCGCCGAAACCGCGCCGGTCCGCAGATCGAACCGCCACAGCTTCCCGACGTTGCCCTGGGCCACCACCAGCGCACGCCGGTCCGGGGACAGCACGATCCCGCCGAGGTTGAAGCCGGTGGTCACTGGGATCGTCGCGGTCGCATCCACCCAGCTCCGGATGCTCCAACGCCCGCGCGTCTCACTGACCCGGAACACCTGTGCCGCGTTCGAGTTGGTCACGTACGCCGCTCCGTCCGGCCCGATCACGAGGTCGTTCAGGAACGCGTTCGGTACGCCGGTCCGAAGCGCGGCCAGCAACCGCCCGTCCCGGTCATAGACCCACAGGTCCGGCGCACCCGAGTGATCGATGCCGTTGGGCCCACCTGCGACGTACACGCGACCCCTTGCGTCGACCGTGACCCCGCGCGCGGTCCACCGGCCGTCGGTGCCGTCGCCCTGTAGCCACTCGGTCGCGGCGGCGGATCGGAGGTTCCCGCGGTGGATCTCGCCGCCGGTGGTCTCCGACACGTAGTACCGCTGCGTGTGAGCGTCGTACCCGATGCCCTCGAACTTCGAACCGCCCGCGTCGCCGGGCAGGTCGTAGACACTCGGCCGGGCGGACGCCGTGGGTACGCCGACGCCGAGCAGCGCGGCGGACAGGGCAAGAGTCGCGGACAGGGAGCGGACGGACATGAGGACTCCTCAACAATCGGTGGATTGCTTCCAGCCTGGTCCGGTGCGGACTTCCACACGACGGGTGTTCGGCCACCATCGGATAGCCGAACGGATGATGAGGAAGCCGGTCCTCGCGGCCTACCATCGGCTGGACATGACTACTCCACGTAAGCCGGCCGGGATCCTGAGCCACGCCAACTGGCTGGTGACCGCGCTGCACGCCGCGTTCGTCGTACTGGTGCTCGCCTCGGCGATCCGGTATCTGACCGGGCACGGGTTCGGCGACCGGGCGCCCTGGGTGCTCGCGGGCGCTCTCGTGCTGCTGGCGACGTACGCCGCGCACCGGGTGCTGCCGAGTCGCGTGTGGCTCGCGCTGTTGGTGGTCGTGTGGTTCGGGCTGGTGTTGGTCGCGCCTTCGTTCGCGTGGTGCGCCGTACCGCTGTCGTTCGTGGCTCTGCGGGTGCTGGCGTTCTGGCCGGCCTGTGTGGTCGTTGCGGGCATGGTGGTCACCACAGTGGTCCAGTGGACCCGGATGGCGGACCGGTTCGATCCGACGATCGTGCTTGGGCCGGTGTGCATCGCCGTACTCGCGGTCGGCGCGTATCGGGCACTCGAACGGGACGCACTGGCCCGGCAGGCGTTGCTGGACGATTTGCACGCAGCCCAAGGGGATCTGGCCGATGCGCAGCACCAAGCCGGCGCACTGGCCGAGCGGGCGCGCTTGTCGCGGGAGATCCACGACAGCGTTGCCCAGGGGCTGTCTAGCATCAATCTGCTGCTCCAAGCTGCGGAGAGGGAGTGGGACGACCGGCCCGCAGCGGCCCGCGAACACGCGGCTCAGGCGGCGTCGACTGCTCGGGACGGGCTGGATGAGGTACGGCGAGTAGTCCGCGACCTCGCACCGGCCGAGCTGGCGGCCTCGAGTGGACCCGCTCTGCCGGATGCGCTCCGGCAGACCTGTGAGCGGCTCGCGGGCCAGAGTGGTGTGGACGTCCGAGTCCAGGTGCACGGTACGCCGGTGTCGCTCGGACCGGAGGTGGAAACCGCCTTGCTGCGTACCGCTCGTGGTGCACTGGCCAATGTGCTCGAGCACGCCGCTGCCACGACTGCTGTGGTCACGCTGACCTACCAGCCGGACGCGGTCGTCCTGGATGTCCGCGACGACGGCCGCGGTCTGCAGGAGCAACCCGTCGATCCGGATCGCGGGCGTGGGCTGGCCGGCATCCGGGACCGGCTGACCCAGCTGGGCGGGACGTTGGTGCTGGAGAGCGAACCAGGCGAGGGTACGGCGTTGGCGGCATCGATCCCCGTGGAGCGGTCATGATCCGGGTTGCGTTGGTCGACGATCATCCGGTGGTGCGGGCCGGGATGCGTGCGCTGGTCGAGGGCCAGGAGGACCTGTCCGTGGTGGGCGAGGCGTCCGACGCGCACAGTGCCGAGCAGTTGGTGGCGGCAGTGCGGCCCGATGTGGTGCTGATGGATCTGAACCTGGGCACGGGTCCTGGTGGTGCCGAGGTGACCGCGCGCCTGCGGGCGTTACCGGAACCACCCCATGTTCTGGTCCTGACGACGTACGACACCGAAGCGGACATCATGAGCGCGATCGACGCGGGTGCTTCCGGGTACCTGCTGAAGGACGCGCCGCCCGAGGACCTGTTCCGGGCGATCCGCGGTACTGCCCGAGGTGAGACGGTGCTGGCTCCGGCGGTCGCGGCCCGGTTGGTACGGCGGTCCGGTCCGACGCTCACCGAACGCGAGGTCGAGATCCTCGGCCTGCTCGCGACCGGTCTGTCCAACCGGGAGATGGCGCGCAAGCTGTTCGTGAGCGAGGCGACGGTCAAGTCTCACCTTGCGCACATCTACACCAAGCTCGAGGTCGACACCCGGGCCGGCGCCGTGGCCAGGGCGATCGAACAGCGCATCATCCGGCCGCCGAGTTGACGGCGGGTTCCGTCGGCCGCGGGTTTGCGGCGATTACTGTCGTCCTGTGACAAGCTCGGCGGAGGAAGAGGCGGGAAGCGAGAGCTTCCTGACCGTGCTCGTGGCGCTCACCGCGAACCTGTTGATCGCAGTCGCGAAGACGGCGATCGCAGTGCTCACCGGCTCGGCCTCGCTGGCCGCGGAGGCGGCGCACTCGTGGGCCGATACCGGGAACGAGGTCTTTCTGCTGGTCGGTGAGCGCCGGGCCCGGAAGCCGGTCGACCAGAAGCATCCGCTCGGATACGGGCGGGAGGGCTACATCTGGTCGATGTTCGCGGCGTTCGGACTGTTCACCGTCGGGGCGGCGGTGTCGATCTGGCACGGGATCCAGTCCCTGCAACACGGGGAGGAGCAGGGCGCGTCGTACACCTGGGCGTACGCCGTCCTCGCGATCTCGTTCGTGCTCGAGGGGATCTCGTTCGCGCAGGCGCTGCGGCAGACCAAGGCGGGCGCGCTGGCGCGGATGATCCGGCCCTGGCGGTATGTGCGGCTCACCTCGAACCCGGTCCTGCGGGCGGTGTTCGTCGAGGACCTGTCCGCGCTGATCGGCATCATCATCGCGGCGCTGGCGATCTTCCTGCATCAGGTGACCGGCAACGCGGTGTGGGACGCGGTCGGCTCGATCGCGGTCGGCGTACTGCTGGGTGTGGTCGCGCTCTTCCTGATCAGCCGGAACATGGACTTCCTCACGGGGGAGGCGGTCACTCCACTCGCTCGCAACCGCGCGCTCCGGGCGCTGCTCGACCACCCGGAGATCGAGCGCGTCACCTTCCTGCACATGGAGTGGGTCGGCGCCGACAAGATCTTCCTGGTCGCAGCAGTCGATGTCGCCGGCAACGCGGTCGAGTCCGATGTCGCCGCCCGCCTCAACGCCGTCGAAGACCTTCTCAACGCCCGGCCCGAGATCGTCCAGTCGGTCCTCACCCTCAGCCGCCCCGGCGACCAGACCGACCTCCGCCCGGTCCCCCTCCCCGACTGGTACGTCGACCCCATCGCCTGACCGATGGCGGGCAGACATCAGGACGGTTCCTGGCTGGAGCGCCTCGTACTGGCGACTCCTGCCGGCGAGTGGTCGACGCTGGGGTTGGTCCTCACCTTGCTGTGGATCGCCGTGATGGCGGGGCTTTCGGCCTCATTCGTGTACGACGACCTTGTACTCGACCATCGTGGTGAGCTCGTACCAGCGCAGGTCGTGCGGACGAATTACGACCAGCGGGGGCCCAGTTTCAACGCGGAGTTGCGGGAGCCCTTCGCCGGCGTACGAGTGATCGTCGAAGACATTCATCAACGCCCGGCGGCCGGCGCTGTCGTCGAGCTGGAGGTGGATCCGCGCAAACCCACGCGGGTCCGCGATCCAGAGGCGTGGCGCTGGCAGCCGCTTGACGTCGTGCTCATCGCACTCGCGCCCGTCGGCGTGGTCATCGCGTGGGCCAGAACGAGCGCGTGGCTCCGGCGGCGACGGGCGAATTAAGGCGCTCGACACCCGGATAATTCGTATTAGCGTGGAATCTGGTGCGAGGCTGTGTGCAGTAGACGGCCCCGAGACTTCGAGGGAACGCATGACTGACGAGAGTGAAGCGGCCTACGAACAGATTCAGGAACAGGTGTCGCGGGGGTGGAACACCTGGGACACACGCAGCGTGCTCACGCAGGTGTTGTTGCCGGAAGCCCTGGGATTGATCTTCGGGCTGAAGGAGTACTACCGCGGGACATCGTTGCGTACGGCGCAGATCGGCCGGCGGACCGAGGGCGCCGAGACCGTCACGCTGGGGCGGCACGCGTACGACGGGAGCTACACCGAGACGACCGTCAGCTGGGCCGGGATCACGATCCGGGTCCAGACCGCTCATGTCGGTGCGGATCTGGTGGCGCTGGTGACGCCAACTGCCAACCAGCAGAAGAGCGGATTGTTGACAATCTCCGCGGCCTACCTCTGGAACCGCCCCGGCACCGTAACCCGCACCCCCAACCACCTCCGGGCGATCGCAGGCCCCACACTCCCACCCGCCGCCGCGGACCCGCTCCCACCCGCCGCCGCGGACCCGCTCTCTCCCGCTGGTGTCGACGAGAGGATTGTTGACATCTTCGCGACGGCGCCGCATGTCGACGATCCTTATGTCGACATCGACGGGCCGTATCTGGCGCTGGAGCTCACCGGCGCGGTCGGCGTAAGCACAGGCAAAGCACGCAGCCTGGAAGAGGTCGCCGAGCTAATCGCTACCGCATCGGCGACGATCGGCACCGCGGAGTCCGACCCGATCGCGCAGCATCACGAGATCATTCGCGACGCGATCTCCTGGAACACGATCTACGAACCGTCAAAATCCCGCGTGATCACCGGCGTCAGCCGCCTGTGGAACGTCGGCAAGCGCGGCGGCTACGCACTCTTCTGCTGGGACGCGTTCTTCAACGCCCTGATCGCCGCCCCGAAGAGCGAGGAGGTCGCCTGCCTCAACGCCATCGAAATGCTGCGCGCCCTCACCCCCGAAGGCTTCGTGCCGAACGTCGAGCAAGGCACCGGGCGGAAAACGTACGACGGCTCGCAGCCACCGATCGGATCGTTGACAATCCTCGAGCTCTACCGCCGGTTCGGCGAACAGTGGCTGCTCGAAGAAGCCTTCGACGCCCTGCTGTCCTGGAACCGCTGGTGGTGGCGCGTCCGCCGCAACGGCGACCTGCTCTGCACGGGTTCGACGTACTTCGACCCGGAATTCCCGTCGCCACAGGACATCCCGCGGATCCATCAACACTTCGGCGCGACCTGCGAGAGCGGCTGGGACGGGCACCCGGTCTTCGACGACGTGCCCTTCGACCAGGCCACCAGCCTGCTCGCCGCCCACGACGTCGGCATCAACAGCCTGTACGTCGCCGACTGTGAGGCCCTCGCGGAAATCGCCGACATTCTCGGCCACACCGACGCCGCCACGGAACTGCGCGAGCGCCACGACACCGTCGTACGCGCGATGGAGACTTTGTGGGACGAGCCGAGTGGGATCTATCGCAGCCGACGGACCGACACCGGATTGCCGACAGAACGATTGTCGACAATGAGCTTCTATCCGTTGGTGGCCGGCGTGAGTACCGGTGAACGGACCGGGCGGATGCTGGCGGAGCACCTGCTCGCCGATGACGGTTTCGGGGGCGAGTGGATCCTGCCGACGTCGCCGCGGCACGAGCACATCGAGTACAAGGAGACCAGCTACTGGGAGGGCCGGGCCTGGCCGCCGGTGAACTTCCTGGTCTACCTGGGACTCCTGCGGGCCGGCGAGAAGGAGGCAGCGGCCTGGTTGGCCGAGGGCAGTTCGCGGTTGGTGCTGAAGGAGTGGAACCAGCACCGGCACGTACACGAGAACTACTCGAGCGTGCACGGCGACGCGTGCGACAAGCCGAACAGCGAGCCGTTCCAGACCTGGGGCGCGCTGCTGAGCCTGATCGCCCTGATGGAGAGCGGTGAAGTCACCCTCTTCGACGACAAGAGGTGGCGTCCATGAGCACGATCGACCCGAGCGGGACGGACATGAGCGGGATCGACCAGGGCGGGACGGACGTGAGCGCGATCGACCAGGGCGGGACGGACGGGGGCGCGATCGATCGGGGCGGGACGGACGTGAGCGATCTGTTGAGTGGTGTGGTCGTGCCCTTGGTGACTCCGATGTCCGCACCGGGTGTGCCCTCGGCCGAGGCGGCCGAACCGTTGCTGGCAGCAATGGCTTCCGCCGGCATCCAACGGCTGATGCTGCTGGGCAGCAACGGCGAAGGCCCACTGATCCCGGCCGAGCTGTCCGGCGAGTTCGCAGCCGGCGTCACGAAACGCTGGCGAGACCTGGTCCCGGCCGGAACGATCCTGGTCAACGTCACAGCACCCGGTACGGCGGAAGCCGAGCGGCGCGCCGACGACGCAGCCGCGGCCGGCGCGGACGCGATCGTCGCAAGTCCGCCGACCTTCTTCAACCACCGCGACGACGAGGTCATCGCCCACTTCGCCGCACTCGGCAAACACGGTCTGCCAGTCGTCGCCTACAACTCACCTCGCTCAACCCTGCTCACCAAAGCGACCGCCGACGCACTCGTCGCCATGCCACAGATGGCCGGCGTCAAGGACTCCTCGGGCGATCCCGACATGTTCCGCTACCTGCTCTCGATCGCGCGACCCGGCTTCGAAGTCAGCCAGGGCGACGAGAAGCAACTCGCCGACGCGGTACGGGCCGGAGCGCACGGCATCACGCCCGGCATCGCCAACCTGGCCCCGCGCCCGGCTCTGGAGATGTTTGCCCCAGGCGCCGATCTGGACCTGCTCCAGGACCTCTCAACTGCACTGACCAAGATCCACGCAGTGCGCCCCGGCGTACCGACCGTCAAGGCGCTGCTCAACGCGCGAGGCCTGTGCCCGACGCACTGCGCGCCGCCCCTGGCGCCCTGCACGCCGGATGAATTGCGTCAGTTGGCCGACGTGGTGGCGCCGCTCGAAAGCTATCTCCTCGAAAGGAGCGCCGCATGATCAAGCGCAGGACGTTCACCATGGGACTGGGCGTGGCCGCAGGTGCGGCCGTCACCGGGATCTCGCCGGCCTTCGCAGGTCGGGGCCCTGGGCAACCATCGTTCGACGAGAAGACCTTGTGGGACTCGTCGACCGGCGTGCTCGCCAACTACCACGTCCACGGTCTGCTTGTGCTGCCCGACGACACGATCCTCGCGTTCACCGAGGGCCGGCACGAGGTGTGTGACGCGGGACCGCGTGACCTCCTCTTGCGCCGCAGTACGGACAAAGGCGAGACCTGGAGTGAGTCGCAGGTTGTGGTGCCGTCCGTCGACGGGCAGTCGTGGGGCAACCCGGCGCTGGTATCTGACCGGCACACCGGCGAGGTATTCCTGTTCTACGCGCTGTCCGATCGTCTGCCCGAGAACACGAGCTGCTCCGGCGACACCGGCATCCTGTACGTCGTTTCCAGCAAGGACCGCGGTGTCACCTGGGGCGAGCCGCGCATACTCACTCTGTTCGACCACCTCGGGTACGACTGGGCCTTGCACTCTCCCGGACCCGGTCACGGCATCCAGCTCGACAACGGGCGCCTGCTGATGAACGTGGCGCACCGGCGGGTGATCGTCGGCAACAGCGTGGCAGAACGGATGTACGGCGTCGCATCCGTGTACAGCGATGACCACGGGCGCACGTGGCAGACCACTGGCGCCGTACCGGTGTCCGTGGACTACCCGATCAACGAAGCCCGGCTCGTGCAGCTCGACGACGGCAGTGTGCTCATCAACGGGCGGTACGCCGCCGGTGGGAACAGGCAGCGGATCACCTCGGTCAGCAAGGACCGGGGGCTCACCTGGTCAGCGCCGACGATGGACGGCGGCACGGGGACGTTCAACGCCGTCGACGCCGGCATGCTCGGCTACACGCGCGGCCGCATCCTGTTCAGCCGCCCGGACGCACCGGTCCGCTACAACATGACCGTGTCGATCAGTTACGACAGCACCCAGACGTTGCGCTACAGCCGGGTGATCAACCCGGGCCGGTCGTACTACTCCGACCTGGCCCGACTCTCCGACGGGACGATCATCCTGATCTACGGCTGCGACGGCGACATCGCGAGCTTCCCACTCCGGGTGAACATCTGCCGGTTCAACCTCGAGTGGCTCACGCAGGGCCGGGACAGTCTGGCGAAAGGGCCGCGACTCAAGTCCAAGTCCTACCAACTCGGCGCAGTCCACGGCGATCACCTCGAACGCCGGATCACCGCACCCGGGCCTGGCGAGTACGAGCTCTGGCTGCGTTACCACCGCTCCACCGACGGCGGACTGGTCTCCGTGACGGTCGACGGCCAGAAGCCACGGAACTACCTCATCGACACGACATCCGAGACCGCACCGGGGTACGACGTACTCCTGCTGGGGACTGTGCGACTCAGAGGCGGACAGCACGTGGTGCGGTTCGCACGAGCTGGTGCTGGGCGCGGTGGTGGTCAAAGCGTGTCCCTGGCTGAGTTGACGCTGACACAGGCACCAGCCGCGCCGGATGTGTCCGAGGCCATCACCGTGGACAACGGTGCGCTCGGCTACACCGTCGTCTCCGGCACCTGGCCGGCCGGCACCGGCGTGGCCGGGTTCTACAGCGGCAACTACGCCTCACACGCACCGGGCGACGGGAGCTCCAGAGTCCGCTGGCAGCCGTGCCTTCCGGCGGATGCACGGTACGAGGTGCAGGCGTCGTACACAGCCGCGTCCAACCGGTCCACGGCCGCGCCGTACGTCGTCAACCACGCGGACGGCTCGACCACGGTCCCTGTCGATCAGACCGTTCGCGGTACGGCCGACGTACGCGGTGGTGAGTGGGTCAGCCTCGGCACCTACCGCTTTGCCGCCGGCCTGGCCGGAACTGTGGAGCTGACCGACACCGCCGGCGGTTACGTCGTCGCGGACGCGGTGCGGTTCATCCGTCGCTGATCGGACGCAACGAGGCCCGGCTACCACCTGAAGGTAGCCGGGCCTCGTCTGGTCCTTACTTCTTCGGCTTGGCCGTCCCGCTCGGCTCGGCCGAGAAGACCGGCGGGAGTTTCCACGCCTTGCTCTTGGCCATCGCGGTGAGGTCGGTCGTGGAGAACAACGGGTGCTTGCGGGTGTGCTTCTGGCCCTTCTCGGCCGGCCCGTTGAAGCTGATGAAGTTGAGGTTGCGGCCGTCGGGGCGGAACAGCGTGACGTAGTTGCCCACGATGCCCTCCTTGTCCTGCCGGCTGTCGGAGTACTCCGACTCCTCGGACGAGACGTACAGACTGGACCCGTCGGCCAGCGTGGTGCAGCCCGACCTCTTGGGCCGGCAGGGGTTCGCCTCGCCGCCACCGGAGATCATCACCTGGACGTTGGAGGCGCCCTTGCCGTCGTCGACGACGTACATCGCGCCCACGAAGCCACCGTCACCGCCCCACGTCTCGGGCTTGGACAGCTTGCCCTTCTTCTCCGCGAAGGAGCGGAGCGTCGCCAGGGTCTGTTCCGGGGTCACGCTGCCCGGCTTGGACGTCGGTTTCGCCGGCTGGGTCGGTTTGGCTGACGCGGACGGTTTGGTCAGCGGGACCGGCGTACCGGCGACTGCCAGGTTGGACGGACCGTTGAGCAGCTGGATGCCACCGCCGATCAGGCCCGCGGTGGCCAGGACGGCGCCGGCACCGGTCAGGCTGAGGATCGTCGTACGGCGGCGGCGCTGCTTGAGGCCCTGCTGGACGCTGCGTTCGAGCAGGTCCGGGGTGACCGGCTCCAGGTTCTCGGTGGCGCGGTGCATCAGGTCGGTGAGATTGGTGTTCATGACTGCTCCTCGGGGTTCAGTGCGCGATCAGCTGGTCGGCGCCGTCGCCCAGGACCGCGCGGAGGCGGTTCAGGGCTCGGGCGGTGCGGGTGGTGATCGCACTGGCGTTCTTGCCGAGATCGAGCGCGACCTGCTCGACGCTGCGATCTTCGAAGAACCGCAGCACCAGCACGGCACGATCCAGTGGCGCCAATTCCGCCAAGGCACTCTGTAGAGCCATCCGCAGCTCGGGGTCACCCGGCCGCTCGGCCCGCTCAGGGAGGTCTGCTGTCGGGCGTTCGGACCAGCTCTTGCGGCGGCGCTGGGAGATGAACGTCCGCACCAGGGTGGTCCGCGCGTACGCCGCCGGGGTGTCGATCTTGTGCCAGGTCCGGAGCAGGCTCGCCAGCGTGTCCTGGACCAGGTCCTCGGCGTGATGCCGATCACCCGTCAGCAGCCACGCGGTCCGGTACAGCTGCGGTATCCCCGCCCGCGCGAACTCCTCGAAGTCTTCAACAGATCTCATCGCAGCCTCTCGGTCGATGTCTCTGTCCGGAAAGACGCACCGAAGGCCCGCGGAGATCACACCGAGGTCAGAAAACCTTCGAAAGCACCCAGACGGCGAAGGCGAGAAACCCGACCACGAACGTGACGACCAGCACCACGCCGTACCCGAACCACATGCTCCCAGTAGATCTCACCCGCACATCCTGCCAGTCCCGGGGACAGCAGAAGGGCGACGGGTCCGCGTTTCTGCGGACCCGTCGCCCTTCGATCTCCGGGTGAGTGACGGGACTTGAACCCGCGACCACCTGGACCACAACCAGGTGCTCTACCAGCTGAGCTACACCCACCATGCACCGCCGACCAACGACGGCTGAGCAATCATAGCGACGAACTTCCAGGACCAGAAATCGGCCCCAGAACCCAGGGGTTGGGTTGGGTAGCGAGACCAGAAATCGGCCCCGGAACCCAGGGGTTGGGTTGGGTAGCGAGACCAGAAATCGGCCCCGGAACCCAGGGGTTGGGTTGGGTAGCGAGACCAGAAATCGGCCGACCAACGGCGGCCGGGGTCGGGGTCAGGCGGGGGATTGGGGGGTGGTGATGAGGGTGGCGGCGGCTCGGGCTGTTTCTGAGTCGGGGCCTGGTTGGGTGACGAAGACTGTTTGACGGTAGTAACGGAGCTCGGCGATGCTCTCGGTGATGTCGGCCAGGGCCCGGTGGTTGCCGGTCTTGGCGGGCGTCGCGTAGTACACCCGCGGATACCAGCGGCGTACCAGCTCCTTGATCGAGCTGACATCGACGTTGCGATAGTGCAGGTGCGCCTCGACCCGCGGCATGTCGCGGACCAGGAAGGTCCGGTCGGTGCCGACCGAGTTCCCGGCGAGGGCCGCCTTGCGCGGCTCCTTCACATACCCGGCGATGAAGTCGAGCACCTGCTGCTCCGCGTCCTCGAGCGCGATCCCGTGCTCGAGCTCGGCCAGCAGACCGGACCCCGTATGCATGTCCCGGACGAAGTCACCCATCTGCTCCAGGGCGGCCGGCGGCGGCGCGATCACCAGGTCGATCCCGTCACCGAGCACGTTCAACTCGTAGTCGGTGACCAGAACCGCAACCTCGATCAAGGCGTCCGCCGCCAGGTCGAGGCCGGTCATCTCGCAGTCGATCCATACCAGCCGGTCATTCATGGGCACTTACCTTACGGCGCCTCACCGACACCCACGGTGCCCCCCGGCCCAACCCCGGCGTGGCGTGGGTCTCCAACCCGTCTCGAGCCGGTCCCAGTACGCCGTACAGCCCGGTCAGCGAGCCGCGTGACCAAGGTGAATGCTGCGAACCGACAGCACCGCCAGGTCACTGCGCCGACCCAGATAGTGCTCACCCTCCGGGTCCAGCAAGAGCTCCCATGTGGCCAGGTCCTCAGCACTCAGCCCCTCGGCATCCAACGGCACCGAATGCCCGTGGCCATGACCCTGCCCATGACCAACGATCAGGTCAGTCACCTCAGGGTTCAGCCGATCCACGCGCGCACGGAACCCATGGACAACCTGCTCAAGTCGCTCCGGGGACAGCGGAGCAGGCGTCTCACTCAAGATGCTCTGAGTGGTGACCTCCACCAGCCCAGCCCGAGTCAGCGCCTCGGTCCATCCGTAAGGCAGCGGAACCGACCCAGGCAGCGAATCACGCATCACCTTGAACCACCGGTCCTGCGCCGCGTCCAACCGCAACTCCAGACCCGGCTCGCCCACCCCCAGGTCCCACGGCAGACTCCGAGCCGGCAGACCGCCCTCGGCAAGCGCCAACCGCCCACCCGGCGCAAGCAACGACGCCAGTGCGTCCACCGCGGCCTGCTGATCGGCAGCGTGGTGCACGGATGCGGACGCCCAGATCAGATCGGCCGGAGCGTCGATTGCCTTACGCAACGGCTCCGCACCACTGTCCATCGAGACCAGCTCACACCGCACCGCGCCGCCGGTGTGCTCCCGAGCCTGCTCCAGTACGTCGGGGTCCGCATCGATCGCCACCACGGTCGCACCGGCCGGCAGCGCCTCCGACAGCGCCTTGGCCATCCCGCCACCACCACAGCCCACGTCCACGGCCACCTTGTCGCCGGCCCGGACGACGCCGGCGGCAACCATCCTGTTCCAGTCGGCCTCGCCCTCGGCCGATGCCCGCAGCCGTCCAGCCTCTTCTGCCCAGTCGATCTCGATCATGCCGCCAGTGTCCGCCCACCCCTGGCCGAACCGCACGCCCTGTTGCCGTTCCAGCAAACCGATCCAAGACAGGTTCCAGCAAACCGATCCAAGGACAGGTTCCAGCAATCGCTCTAGGACAGGAGGTAGTCCCGTCGCCCTGGGTCGCCCCGCCTGCGCCCTCACCGTGAGCGGGCCGGATTGCCCACTACCTCCTGTCCTTAGGGACAGATCCCCTGGACATCCGGGAGGGCGCCCGGGTGGATCGGGAGATTTTCACGATCAACCAGGAGTTCGGGGCTAGCACGGTTGCACGGCCGCTCGGGGGATGCTGTCCTGTTCGGGGATCGGGGGAGGAGGTGGCGGCCGATGGAGGCCTTGGCGGGGACAGTCGGGCGGCCTCGATTGACGGCGTTGCTGGACGAGGGTGTGCAGCGCCGGCTGCTGTCAGTGGTGGCTGATGCCGGGTTCGGGAAGTCCACTCTGCTGAGCTCGTGGGCCGCCGAACGCCCCTGCGCGTGGCACACCGTCCGCGCGGAGGACGGTTCGCTGGCCGCCATGGTGTCGGCCCTGGTGACTGCCCTCCGTCGCCAGGTCCCCGCGCTCGAGTCCATCCCGGCCGAGCTGCAGAGCCCACGCGGCCCGGACGCCGACGCCGAGCAAGAGACCCGAGCCCTCGCGTACGCCGCTCTCCTCGCCGACGCCCTCACCGAGAACCTCGATGACGACCTCATCCTCGTCCTCGACGACCTGCACGAGCTGGACCCCGCCGCGCCCGCGACCAAGCTGATCGAGGGCCTGGTCCGCATCGCGCCATCGAGCCTGCACCTGGTCGTCGCCTCCCGCAGTCCCATGCCCTTCGGCATCGACCGGCTCCGCGGCCGTGGTCAGGTCCTCGAGATCGACGCGACCGCCCTAGCCTTCACAGTCGCCGAGACTCGCGACGTACTGGAACGTGTGCTGGGCGAAGGCACCGAGGAGCTGGCCGAGCCGCTGCAATCCGCGGTCCAGGGCTGGCCGGCCGCCGTACGCCTTGCGGTGGAAGCACTCCGGACTGCGCCGGCCGAGGAGCGCGGCACGCGGTTGCGCCGGGCGCTGCGATCGGACGGCCCGCTGTACGACTACCTGGCCGAGGAGGTCTTCGCCGCCGAACCTCCAGCGGTACGTCGGTTGGTCGCGGCAGTCGCTGTACTCCCACGGTTCGGATCTGCCCTCTGCAAGGCGATCGGCCTCACCGACAGCGCAGAGACCCTGCAGCAGCTCCGCATGCGCGGACTACTCGTCTCAACCGGTGATGCGGATGGCTACGAGCTCAACCCGCTGGTGAAGAACTTCGCCAACGACAGGCTGACCGTGGACCGCCGTGAGATGGCAGAACTCTCACTGCAAGCCGGCCGCTGGTTCGAGTCGGTCGGAGAACACAGAGACGCGCTCGCCTGCTATCAAGCCGTCGAACCGGCCAAAGCGGCCCGCATGCTCGCGGACCGTGGACATGGCATGGTCAGTGGCGGGCTGGCCGAGATCGTGGTCGCTGCGGTCGCATCGCTCCCGTCCGAGCTGCGTGACGCCGCCATGGACCAGTTGGAAGGTGAAGCCCGCCAGGTGTTGGGGGACTGGCAGGGCGCCGTGGAGTGCTTCGACCGCATCATCGAGCCCGACGGCGAGATCCCGGTCGCGATCGCCTGGCGCCTTGGCCTGATCCATCACCTGCGCGGTCAGACCGATGTAGCGATCGCCATGTATCAGCGCGGCCGGATCGACGGGCAGCAGCCGACAGACGAGGCACTGCTGCAGGCCTGGTGGGCCGGTGCGCACTGGCTGCGCGGCGAGTTCGATGAGTGCCGCGCACTGATCTCTGCCGCTCAAGAGTCGGCCAAGATGTCCGGAGACGACAGAGCGCTGGCCATCGTGCACACCGTCCTCGCGATGCTCGCCGCAGTGGACAGCGACCCACGCGGCAACTCCTCGCACTATCTACGCGCGCTCGAGCATGCCGAACGTGCGGGCGACCTGCTGCAAGCCATCCGCATCCGCGTCAATCGTGGGTCGCACCACATTGCCGAGGGCGACTACGGACCCGGACTGAAGGAGCTGGACGTCGCCATCGAGCTCGCCGATCGCGCCGGCTTCGCAGTGTTCCGCGCACTCGCTCTCAACAACCGTGGCGAGGCGCTACTGAGGTTGGGCCGACTGGACGAGGCAATCGGCGAACTGGAGGCGTCGCGAGCGCTCTACCAAAAGCTGGAGTCCAAACGCGTCGCCCAGCCGCTGTCCGTCCTCGGTGAGGTCTATCGGCAGCGTGGTGACCGCGCGATGGCACGGGCCTGTTTCGAGGAAGCCATCGCGATGGGTGAGGAGACCAAGGACATGCAGTCCCTAGTGCCGTCGCTGGCCGGACTGGCGCGCGTACTGGCGGTCGAGGAACCGCAGCGGGCCGCGAAGATGGCCGAGATGGCGGGACAAGCAGTTGCCTATGGCCCCGTTCTCGGACGCTCCGGCGCACTCGTCGCGCTCGGCTGGGTCACGTTGCAGGCCGGCAACCTGACTGAGGCCGCATCGGCCGCGGACGAGGCAGCCGCGCTCTGCCGGAAGCGCCGCGACCGCGCCGGTCTGGCTGACGCCCTGGAGCTGTACGCCGCGGCCGGAGGTGGCGAGGTCCTCCACGAGGTCCTGAACATCCGCAGCGCGCTGGGCGACCAGCTCGGCGAGGCGCGCGCCCAGCTGATGCTCGCCGGCCGCACCCAAGGCGCCGAAGGCCGTGACCTGGCACTGCGCGCACACCAGCAGTTCTTGGCCGCCGGCGCGACCCGGTACGCCGCAGCCGCACTCGCAGCCACCGACGAGACCGGCCCGGCTCCCGTCCGCATCGAGTGTCTGGGCGGCTTCCGCGTGCTCCGCAACGGCAAGGTGGTTCAGCTCGGCGAGTGGCCGTCCAAGAAGGCACGCGACCTGCTGAAGATCCTCATCGCCCGCCGCTGCCGGCCGGTCGCCCGCGTGCAGCTCCTCGACCTGCTCTGGCCCGATCAGGACGAGTCGGTCGCGTCACCCCGACTCTCCGTCGCCCTGTCGACAGTGCGCTCCGTACTCGACCCGGAGAAGAAGTACCCGGCCGACAACTTCGTCGGCGCGGACCGGGCCACCATCTGGCTCGACGGCGATCAAACCGCCGTGGATGTCGAGCTGTTCCTGCACGACGCGCGAGAGGGCCTCAACACCAGCGATCTCCGGTTGCTCCGGACGGCCGAGGCGGCGTACTCCGGTGACTTCCTGGAGGAGGACGTGTACGCCGACTGGGCCGCAGGGATGCGTGAAGAGGCGCGGGCGCTCTACGTCCGGGTGGCGCGCGTACTGGCCGAGCGGGGTCGGCGTGACCCCGATGCGGCCGCCGGATACCTGCTGCGGATCCTGCAGCGGGACCAGTACGACGAGCGCGCGCACCTCGGCCTGGTGGCTGCGTTCCAAGCCAGTGGTGCACACGGTGAAGCCCGGCGGGCGTACCGCACTTACGTGCAGCGGATGGCCGAGCTGGAGGTAGAGCCGGCGCCCTATCCAGCGGTGCCGGCCCGGCTTTAAGACTTTCTGAAGGTGCCGCCGCAGCATCTGATCATGACAGCGCCGGTGCACAACCCCGAGGTGGTTCGAGAGTTCGGGACGACAGATCATTCCGGTCGCGACTACCGCACCGAACCGGGTACTCCGATCAGGGCGTCCCTGGCCGGTGTGGTGGTGCAACTCCAGGCCGGACGGGTAGCGGTCGAGTCGAACGCGATCTGGCATCTGTACGACGGCCTGTCCGAGCTGGTGGTCAGTCAGGGGGAGACCGTGGAAACGGGGGACCGGCTCGGGGTGGCAGCGGGTACGCATCTGCACTACGAGGAACGGGTGGCGCCGTACCGGGCCGGTGACCACCGCAGTCCGCAGTTCGATCTGCACACCAACGCCCGGATGCGGGTAATGGCGCCGGACGGGTCGGCCGAGGAGGGAGCGGCCGAGCCGTCCGGCGCTACCGTTGAGCCGTGATCAAGACCGCGCGCCTGACCATCCTGCCGTTGCGGGTGGAGCACGCGACCGAAATGGTCCACGTCCTGGCCGATCCGGCCCTCTACACCTTCACCGGTGGTGAACCGCCGACCGTCGAAGCACTGGAGGCTCGTTACCGCCGTCAGCTAGCTGGTCCGGGCCGTCCGGACGAGCAGTGGCTCAACTGGGTGATCCGCCACGAGGACGAGCTCATCGGGTACGTGCAAGCGACAGTCACCGGTAGTACGGCGGAGATCGCTTGGGTGATCGGCACCGCCTGGCAGGGCCATGGCTGTGCAAAAGAGGCCGCAGTGGGACTGGTCGCCTGGCTGCACGAGCAAGGGGTCGAGCGGATCATCGCGCACGTCCACCCCGACCACACTGCGTCAGCGGCCGTCACCGCGGCCGCCGGTCTGACCCGGACCGATCACCTGGACGACGGCGAGTACCTCTGGAGTACAGAACAGGCCCGGCCGTAATCGGCCGGGCCTGCTCACGCTACTGGGTTCAGACGGGGCGAACGTTCTCCGCCTGCAGGCCCTTCGGGCCCTGCGCTACGTCGAACTCGACCTTCTGGTTCTCCTCGAGGGAGCGGAAGCCGTCCGTCGCGATCGCCGAGTAGTGCACGAACACGTCGGCGCCGCCGCCGTCCTGGGTGATGAAGCCGAAGCCCTTTTCGCCGTTGAACCACTTCACTGTTCCGCTGGCCATGATCTGCTCCTTCTGTGGGGCCTACGAGCCCGGCGGATGCCGGGTCCCGGGTTGCCGCAACCAGCCCTCCCAGATCGGACCAACGGTCCTGATATGAGAAAAACGCCCGCCGGATGTACAAATCCGCGGGCGCTTCAAAAACGAACGTGGAACTGCAAAACTGCAACCGCGGAAACCCTAGCACGCTCAGTCGGCCAGCAACCACCCACCGCCACGCTGTGTGTCGTAGTCGTCCGGTGTCCCGGACCAAGTGGCCAGGCATCCCGGCCGGCCACACTCACAGGCGAACGCGTACGGCGGCAGCTCGGCCAGCCCGATATCCGCCTGCCACAACCTCCCTTGCCGGCACGCGGCCAGGTTCTCGTACTGGCGCTGCCGCGCAAGCTCCTCACCCTCTTCGAGGCCCTGCAACGGACCCAGCGCATCCTCGACCGCATGAGTGATCGCTGCCCAGTCAGGATCGGCTGGCACCTCGATGACTGCCCGCCCGCGCTCGACCGCTTCACGTCGTACCAAATCAGCCAGTACGGCGTCCCGCGCCAACAGCCCTTCTAGTCGAGCCCGGCCCTCTGGATCCTCCGCCCGGGCCAGCCGCTCCTCGCGGGCACGTCTGGTCTGCTCCGCATCCGGAACCAACCACACCGCGGCCGGGATCTCGTCAGCCATCGACGGGAACAGCTGTGGTCCCTCCACCAGCGCAGGTACGTCGCCCAGCCCGCGCTCCCGCACATCCGCAGCCACCAACTCCAGCCGCGTCCGCGCGATCTCCACGAACGAAGCCGCAGCAGCCGCCGGACCCGCAGCCAGCTCCTCGGCCAACGGCCGCAGTGGTGGCATCCGTCCGACGTGCGCGTAGGTCCACAGATCAATCGCCTGCAGCGGCAAATCCTTCCGCCGCGCGAGCCCCCGCGCAATCGTCGACTTCCCCGCCCCCGGGGCCCCGCCAATCCACACCATCGCCGGCCAACTCATCTGCCCATCCTGCCAACACGCAAGGTCCAGAACGGGCGAGCGTTTGCCGGGGGTGTGATCTTGACCGCATTTAGGCTCCCGCCTACTGTATGCGGTATACCAAGCCTGCTCGGAAGGCGGTACCTTCATGAAGGTTGCTGTTCTCGGCGCCGGGGCGATCGGCGCGTACGTCGGCGCCGCGTTGCATCGCGGTGGGACCGAGGTGCATCTGATCGCCCGCGGCGCCCAGCTGGACGCGATCCGGACGAACGGCGTCCGCGTGCTCAGCCCGCGCGGTGACTTCGACGCGCGGACACCGGCCACCGACGACCCCGCCGAGGTTGGCCCGGTCGACTACGTCTTCCTCGGCCTGAAGGCGAACTCCTACGCGAGCGCCGGCCCGCTGATCGAACCGCTCCTGCACGACCGCACAGTCGTCGTGGCAGCGCAGAACGGCATCCCCTGGTGGTACTTCCACGGCCTCAAAGGTCCGTACGAAGGCCGCCGGATCGAGTCCGTCGATCCCGGCGGTTCGGTGACGCAGGTCCTGGATCTCGATCGGGCCGTCGGCTGCGTCGTCTACTGCTCGACCGAGTTGGAAGGCCCAGGCGTCGTACGGCATCTCGAAGGCACCCGGTTCTCGATCGGTGAACCGGGCGGCGGAGTCACAGCTCGGTGTACGGCGTTCAGCGACGCGATGATCGCCGGTGGGTTGAAGTGCCCGGTGGAGACGGATATCCGCAACGACATATGGATCAAGCTGCTCGGCAACGCCGCCTTCAATCCGATCAGTGCGCTGGCCCGCGCCACGATGGTGGAGATCGCCACGCATCAGGGCACCCGTGCGATGGTCCGGCTGATGATGGAGGAGTCATTGCAGATCGCCGCCGCGGTCGGTTCTCACCCGGAGATCTCCGTCGACAAGCGGATCAACGGCGCCGAGCGGGTCGGTGAGCACAAGACGTCGATGCTCCAGGACCTGGAGAAGGACAAGCCGCTCGAGCTCGACGTCATCCTCGCCGCGGTCGTCGAGCTGGCCGACCTCACCGGCACCAAGGCGCCCACCCTGCGTGCGGTCCACGCCGTCGCCGACCTCCTGTCCACCAAGATCGGCGCCCCTCCGGCAGTTGCGACCACCTGAGCCAGGTGGGTCCGGCCACAGCGACGTCGGACCCACCTGTTCCAACGACAGCCCACTCGCGTCGATCGCGCGGTGTTGACGTCAACATGTCTACACTGCGGGACACAGGCGAGGAGGGGACGATGCCCGCGGAGGATGCAGTACGACGGCGCCGAGGCGCGTCGATGGCCGATGTGGCCCGCTTGGCCGGAGTGTCAGGTCAGACCGTGTCACGCGTGGCCAACGACCGGAACAACGTCGACGCCGTCACCCGGGACCGGGTCCGGGCCGCCATGCGCGAGCTCGGCTACCGGCCGAACAGTGCCGCCCGCGCGCTCCGCAACGGCGAGTACCGCAGCATCGGCGTGATCGTCTTCGAGCTCTCCACCTTCGGTACGACGCGCACCCTCGATGCGATCGCCACCGCGGCCACCATCAGCGGCTACGCGATCAACCTGGTGCCCGTGCTCGATGTCAGCCAGCAGGCCGTGACGAACGCGTTCACCCGGCTGGGGGAGCAGGCCGTGGACGGCGTGATCATCCTGATCGAGGCGCACACGCTGGACTCGGCCGGCGTGCAGCTACCGGACGGACTGCCTGTCGTGGTGGTCGACTCCAGTGCGCACTACGACTACCCGATTGTCGACACCGACCAGGCCCAGGGTGCCCGGCTGGCCACGGAACACCTGCTGGAGCTGGGCCATGACACGGTCTGGCATCTCGGCGGCCCACCGACCTCGTTCGCGGCTCAGCGTCGGCGCCGTTCCTGGGAAGAGACTCTGACCGAGCACGGCCGCGACGTACCACCAGTGCTGGACGGCGACTGGACCGCCAGCTCAGGCTACGAAGCCGGCTGCCGCCTGGCCGCCGACGACAAGGTCACCGCCGTCTTCGTCGCCAACGACCAGATGGCTCTCGGCCTGCTCCGCGCCCTGCATGAGCACGGCCGCGCGGTGCCGGACGACGTCAGCGTGGTCGGCTTCGACGACATGGAAGAGGCGGCCCATTTCTGGCCGCCTCTCACCACCGTCCGGCAGACCTTCGCCGAGGTAGGCCGGATGAGCGTCGACTCCCTGATCGCCGAGATCCGGGCCGGCGAACACCACAACTCCCCGGTCGCCGTCCCCACCGAACTCATCGTCCGCCGCAGCACATCCGCACCACGTAAGAACTAAACAGCCACAGCCAGCACTGCGCGCATCAGCTCGGCGGTCTCGGTCGGGGTCTTGCCGACGCGTACGCCGGCTGCCTCGAGAGCCTCCTGTTTAGCGACAGCCGTGCCCGAGGAGCCGGAGACGATGGCGCCGGCGTGGCCCATCGTCTTGCCCTCGGGAGCGGTGAAGCCGGCGACGTAGCCGACGACGGGCTTGGTCACGTTCTCCCTGATGAACGCGGCCGCACGCTCCTCCGCGTCACCACCGATCTCACCGATCATCACAATGGCGTCGGTGTCGGGGTCGTCCTGGAACGCCTGCAGGGCGTCGATGTGTGTCGTACCGATGATCGGGTCACCGCCGATACCGATCGCGGTGGAGAATCCGAAGTCCCGCAGTTCGTACATCATCTGGTACGTCAGCGTTCCTGACTTGGAGACCAGGCCGATCCGGCCGGGGCCCGCGATGTCGGCGGGGATGATGCCGGCGTTGGCGCGACCAGGGCTGATGATGCCGGGACAGTTCGGGCCGATGACGCGCGTACCGGCGGCTTGGGCGTGCGCGAAGAACGCGGCGGTGTCGTGCACCGGCACGCCTTCGGTGATCACGACAACGAGCGGTACGCCAGCATCCACGGCCTCGATCACGGCACCGCGGGTGAAGCGCGGCGGGACGAAGACCACGGACACGTCGGCCTGGGCGGACTTGACCGCGTCGGCGCAGGAGTCGTAGACGGGGATCGAACGCTTCGCGAAGTCGACCGACTGGCCGCCCTTGCCCGGCGTCACGCCGCCGACGATATTGGTGCCGGCGGCAAGCATCCGGCTGGTGTGCTTCTGTCCCTCGGATCCCGTCATCCCTTGGACGATGACCCGGCTCTGCTCGGTCAGGAAGATTGCCATCTCACGCCTCTCAGTTCTGGGCGGCCAGCTCGGCCGCACGGGCCGCCGCGCCGTCCATCGTGTCCACCACGGTCACCAGCGGATGGTTGGCCTGGGCAAGGATCCTGCGGCCCTCGTCGACGTTGTTGCCGTCCAGCCGGACCACCAGCGGCTTGTCGGCCTGATCACCCAGCAGCGCGAGCGCCTGGACGATGCCGTTCGAGACCGCGTCGCAGGCGGTGATCCCGCCGAACACGTTCACGAACACACTGCGCACCTGGGCGTCGGACAGGATGACACCGAGCCCGTTCGCCATCACCTCGGCCGACGCGCCACCCCCGATGTCCAGGAAGTTCGCGGGCTTCACGCCGTACGGCGAGCCCGCGTACGCGACCACGTCGAGTGTCGACATCACCAGCCCGGCGCCGTTCCCGATGATGCCGACCGAGCCGTCGAGCTTGACGTAGTTGAGGCCCTTCTCCTGCGCGGCCGCCTCCAACGGATCGCCGGCCGCCTTGTCGTCGAACGCCGCGTGATCCGGATGCCGGTACGACGCGTTGTCGTCCAGCGTCACCTTGCCGTCGAGGGCTTCCAGCGAACCGTCCGCGAGTTTGACCAGCGGATTCACCTCGACCAGTGACGCGTCCTCGGCGATGAACACGTCCCACAGCCGGCGTACGACGTCCTCCGCACCGGCCGGGAATCCGGCCGCGGTCACGATCTCGGCGGCCTTGGCCTCGTCGACGCCGACGGCCGGATCGATGGCGACCTGGGCGATCGCGTCCGGGTTGGTGTGCGCGACCTCCTCGATCTCGACGCCGCCCTCGGTGCTGGCGATACACAGGTACGAGCGGTTAGCCCGGTCGATCAGGAACGAGAAGTAGTACTCCTCGGTGATCTCCGCGGCCGGCGCGAGCAGGACCCGGTGCACGGTGTGGCCCTTGATGTCCATGCCGAGGATGTCCTTCGCCCGTGCGACTGCCTCGACGGGGGAGGCCGCGAGCTTCACGCCGCCGGCCTTGCCCCGGCCGCCGGTCTTCACCTGCGCCTTCACCACCACCCGGCCACCGAGTTCCTCGGCAGCGGCGGCGGCATCGTCCGGGTCCTCGATCGCCCGGCCGAGCGTCACCGGAACGCCGTGCCGGGCGAAGAGTTCTTTGGCTTGGTACTCCATCAGGTCCACAGGAAGCCTCCCTCACAGTTGTGACGACTGTATGCGGTATGCAATCTCGTCACAAGAGGGTGCCAGGTCTGGACAGCGGGAGCGTGGCGGAGTACCACAGACTTCATACGGTATGCAGTAGTCAGGAGGCGCGCTATGAATCACGTGATGCCCCGAGATGTCCGTGACGTCTACGGCCGGCGCTACCGGATCGGCGAGGACGCGCGGGAACTGACCGGTCATTCCCGGCGCTGGCAACTGTGGGCCGCGTGGGCCTGCATGGTTGCCATCAGCCCATTGCAGTACTCGTTCGGCACCGCAGCGTTAGGCCTTGGGTCCGACCGCGGCTGGGGTTCGGCGCAGACAATGTGGCTGCTCGCCCTGTTCGTCGCGTGTCAAGCTCTGGTCGCGATCCCCGCCGCCTGGGCCCATCGCGGACGACGGGCAACGCCGACGCAGCTCGTTGTCCTCGGCGGTGTGCTGGCCGCGATCGGTCTCGCGACGCTCGCTCACGGACACAGCTACGTCACCGTCGTGGCCGGCTACGCCCTACTCGGCGGGACCGGCGCCGGTCTCGTGTACGCCGCCTGCATCACCACGTCGGCGCGGTGGTTTCCGGATCGGCGGACCGCCACGATCGGGTTCGTCACCGGTGGCTTCGCGGTGGGCGCCGTACCGAGCATCGCATTGTTGACAATCTTCCAATCCGACCAGCGGATTGTCTTCGACCTGACCGCGTTGATCGCGCTGTTGGTGATCCTGGTCGCCGGAGGCTTGTTGAAGGATCCGCCGCGGCACTGGTGGCCCGCGGACATCGACGCGCAGGCCTGGGCGATCGACCGCAAGCTGAACCGCAGCATCCCGCACAACCTCCCGGCGGTTCGGCACTACCGACCGGGCGAGGCGATGCGGACCGGCGCACTCCCGCTGATGTGGCTGATGCTGGCAATCAGTACGGCGCTGTCGCTCTTCGGTATCGCCTTCGTCGTGAACTACGCCGTCACCGCGGAGCTGAGTCTCGCGGTAGCCGGGTTCGCGGCCGGATTGCTTGCCGCAGTCAACGGTCTTGGTCGCTCATTCGCCGGCACGCTCTCGGATCGATTCGGCCGGCGTCGCGTGCTCGCCGCCGTACTGATGGTCGAGGGCTTCATGCATGTCGGGCTCGTCGTGGCGGGTGAAGCGGGTGCCGGGTGGGCGTTCGTGGTGTGCGCGATGTTCGCCGGACTCGGCGGCGGTGCGTTCTACGCGATCATGGCCAACCTCGTCCTGGAGTTCTTCGGCGAGAACAGCCTGCTGCAGAACCAGGCGATCCTCTACTCGGCGAAGGCCGTCGGCGGACTCGTCGGCATCGGCGTCGCTGCATCGCTGATAGCGGTGATCGGCTACCGGCCGCTGTTCCTCGGCGCCGGACTACTCGGCGTACTCACCGCCCTGAGTGTGCGGCTGCTCAAACAACCAGGACGACCGGCGCTACCGGTCCGCCCGCAACTCGGTACGCCGGTCGCGGGGCCGGGCGAGTGAGCCCGGGAGAGGCCGGGGTCTGGCCGAGCGCTTACGTCCGCAGACCTCGCCCCGACCCGTGCGTGATGGAGCTCGTGTCCCGGCTCGCCCGCGAACCGTGGACCGATCGTCCGGCGAGTGTCCATCCGGTGTTAGGCGCGATCGCCAGGGCCGCCCATGACCACTGCAGTCCAGCAGGCCGTCGCGCTCTGTTGCCGTTGGCGCCGAGCTTCCTCGGCACCGCACGGCCTGGCTTCGATCAGTCGGCCAGGTTGGTCGCTCTCTGTGTCTCGACCGCGCTGACCGCAGCCGAGTTGACGAGCGACGAGCGGACCCGCCTCGCGATGGCTCATCAGATCGCGATGCACCTGCTCACCGGCCAGGACGAGCCCGCCGGCGCGGCCCGTTGGTGGCTTCCGGCGCTGGGACGATTCGGGTGGAGCGAGCCGTTCTACCGGAACTTCGTGGCCACCGAACACGCCGCCGAGGCTGTCGCGGTCACCGCGAGGGTCGGCGACGACGTCGGGCTGCGGGGGCTGGTGAAGCAGTGTCTGGCCGTGTCCGGCGCGGCCGGGGTCGAGTTGCTGGGAGATCGTTTGCACGGTTGACTCGATGCATGCCTGCTCCCGTGCGGTTGGCCGTGATCGGTGCCGCGCACTCCCACGTCCGGTACGCGCTGGACGAGGTTCCCCTGCGCCCCGACCTCACCTTGGTCGCCGTCGCGGATCCGGAGCACGCCACCGCGACCCGGTACGCCGATGAGTTCGGCGTACCGGCGTACGACGACCACCGGCGGCTGCTCGACGACCTGCACCCGGACGTGGTCATGATCGCCGGCATCTACGCCGAGCGCGCCGAGGCCATCGTCGACGCCCTCCACGCCGGCGCGCACGTGCTCGCCGACAAGCCGCTCTGCACGACCCTCGACGAACTCGACGCGATCGAGACTGCCCAGCGCGAGACCGGGCGAGTTGTCTCGCTGCTCCTCGAGAAGCGGAACTATCCCGAGACCCTCGCCGCCCGCGCCCTGCTGGCCGACGGTTCGCTGGGGGAGTTGGTCCAGGTCGCCTCGACCGGTCCGCACAAGCTCAACCGGCCGACCCGGCCGGACTGGTTCCTCACCCGCAAGGGGTACGGCGGGATCCTCGGCGATCTCGCAGTTCACGACATCGACCTCGTCCTGCTGCTGTCGGGTGCGACCGAGGGGACCGTCGCCGGGGTCGCAGACCAGACCGACCCCGAGTTCGCGCTGCACGGCGCGCTCCTGCTCCGAGCCGGCGCGGTCACCGCGACCATCGAAGTCAACTGGCTGACGCCCGCGGCCTCGCCGTACCACGGTGACTACCGGATGCGGCTCACCGGCACGGAGGGCACCGCGGAGTTGTTCTGGGCGCAGAAGAAGTTGCTTGCAGCAACCACTGATCGACCACCGTGGCAGGTGGACCTCCCGCCCGGCGGGCGACCAGCGGCCGAGGCGCTCGACGCATTGGCGGCGGGACTCGAGCCCGAGACCAGTACGGCGGCCGGCTTTGCCGCGACACGGGTCGCGCTGCTCGCGCAGGAGAGCGCCGACGCCGGCGGTGCAGTGCTTCCGTGGCAACTGAGAGGACGGTCCGGATGAAGTTCGCAGTAGTGGGTGCCGGAGTCATCGGTGCGACCCATGCTCGCCTGATCACGTCTCTGCCGGAAGGCTCGGAGCTGGTCGCGGTCGTGGACGTTGAGGGGGACCGGGCCGAAGCGCTGACCGGCAAACACGGCGGCGAGCCGATGACGGATCTGGCGAAGGCCTGTGCGCGGCCGGATATCGACGCGGTCAGCATCTGCCTGCCCAGCGGCCTGCACGCCGACGCGGCCATCACCGCGCTCGAGGCCGGGAAGCACGTCATCGTGGAGAAGCCGCTCGATGTGACACTCGCCGCAGCCGACCGGTTCATCGACGCGGAGCAGCGGACCGGGATGACGGTCGCGGTGATCAGTCAGCGCAGGTTCCAGCAGGCGCCGGCCTTCGTGCACCAGGCCGTAGCGGACGGCCGGTTGGGCCGCATCACCACCGGCATTGCCGAGTCGGCATTCTGGCGTTCGCAGGAGTACTACGACTCCGGCGGTTGGCGTGGCACGGTCGAGCTCGACGGCGGCGGAGCGCTGATGAACCAAGGCATCCACGTCGTCGACCTGCTGCTGTGGATGCTCGGTGAGCCTGTCGAGGTGCAGGCGTACAGCGACCGGCTCGCGCATGAGCGGATCGACGTCGAGGACACGGTTGCGGCGACTGTGCGGTTCCGCAGCGGTGCGATCGGGTCGATCGTCGCGACGACTTCGGCGTACCCGGGCCGTCCGGTCCGGCTGTCCGTGTACGGCGACCAAGGCAGCGCGGTGATCGAGCAGGACGACCTGGTCGCGTTCGACGTTGCGGACGGCGGAACAGCGACCGGTGCGCACGGCGGCGGGGACGGACAGCCCGCCGGCGAGGCGAGCGTGACCCAGTCGGTCGCCGACGCGCACCTCGCGCAGTACGTCGACTTCATCGAGGCGGTCCGGGATAGCCGGCCACCGGCGATCACGACCCTCGACGCACGGCGCGCGCTTGAGGTCGTGCTCGGGGTCTACGAATCCGCGCGGACCGGCGGTCCGGTCCAGCTGACCGGGAGAGCGTGACGTGCGCATCGGCATCATCGGCACCGAGAACTCGCACGTCGACCACATCATCGATTACCTGAACGTTGAGAAGAGCGCTGGCGAGACCCGCGTCGTCGCCATCAGCGGCGGCGCAAGTGAACGCAATGAGAAGCTCCGCGCAACCGGGCAACTCGAGCGGATCGTCGACAATCCGACGGACCTGCTGGGCCTGGTCGACGCGGTGATCATCACCGACCGACACGGCGGTCTGCACCGGGAGCACGCCGTACCGTTCCTGGCCGAGGGTCTGCCGGTGTTCGTGGACAAGCCACTCGCGTGCACCGAGGAGGACGCCCGGGCGATCGTTGCCGCAGCGCGCGAACACGATGCGCCGCTGACGTCATCCTCGGCAGTCCGCTGGGTGCCGGACACCGACCTACTAGCTGCAGAGGCCACCTCGATCGGTGCTCCTCAGGTGGTGGTCACCACCGGTCCGGCGGATCCGAACAGCCCGTACGGCGGCATCTACTTCTACGGCATCCACCCGGTCGACGTCGCACTCAGACTCGTACCCGGTGCCATCGGTCCCGTGCACGTCGACCGGGTCGCGGACACCGTCGTCGCCACGACCGACGTCGGCGGAGTCCGGATCGTGGTCCAACTCGTACTGCCGGGACCGGACGGACAGGTCCCGTTCCACGGCATGGTCGTCGGCCGGCAAGGTCTCGCCGCCCGCCGGCTCACCCTCGGATCGTCGTACGTCGAACCCGGCCTGCGCGCGTTCCTCGAGATGGCGAGGACCCGCCAGCCGCCGATCGAGTACGACGACCTGATCCGGCCGATGCAGTTCCTCGACCCCGTCGTCGCCGCACTCCGCTGACCCTGAACCGACACCCAAAAGGCCCCGCAGACACCGTCTGCGGGGCCTTCGCTTTGACGGAGTGCGATGCCGTTTCGTCAACGCCACAAGGGACTTCAACCCTCTTGGTTCCGAGCTCTGGACAAGGCCCCGGCGTTGGGTTAAGACTACGACTACACCATACGGTATGCAATCTACATAAGCCGAAGTCTCGGCCCCCTCCGAGGAGATGACTGCAGATGGCGCAGACAGTGTCGGAATCCCAACCAGTCGCTGAGGTGAAGGAGCCCGCGACGATCTCAGGTGGTCACCTGGTCGCGAAGGCCTTGAAGGCCGAGGGAATCGATGTGATCTTCACGCTCTGTGGCGGCCACATCATCGACATCTACGACGGCTGCGTCGACGAGGGCATCGCCGTGGTCGACGTCCGGCACGAGCAGGTCGCGGCGCACGCCGCGGACGGGTACGCGCGGGTCACGGGCAAGCCCGGCTGCGCGGTCGTCACCGCCGGCCCGGGGACGACCGATGCCGTCACCGGCGTCGCGAACGCGTTCCGCGCCGAGAGCCCGATGCTGCTGATCGGCGGTCAGGGTGCGCTGAACCAGCACAAGATGGGGTCCCTGCAGGACCTGCCGCACGTCGACATGATGACGCCGATCACCAAGTTCGCCGCGACCGTGCCGCACACGGCACGGGCCGCGGACATGGTGTCGATGGCATTCCGCGAGTGCTACAACGGCGCGCCCGGCCCGTCGTTCCTGGAGATCCCGCGCGACATCCTCGACAACTCGGTCCCGGTCGACTCGGCGACGATCCCGGAGGCCGGCCGGTACCGCGCATCCACCAAGAGCATCGGCGACCCGGCGGGCATCGAGGCGCTGGCCGAGCTGCTCGTGCGGGCGGAGAAGCCCGTCGTACTGCTCGGCAGCCAGGTCTGGACCTCACGCGGCAGCGACGCGGCGACCGAGTTCGTCCGCACACTCGACATCCCCGCGTTCATGAACGGTTCGGCCCGCGGCACGCTGCCGCCCGGCGACCCGCACCACTTCCACCTGTCCCGGCGGTACGGGTTCAACAACGCCGACCTGATCCTCATCGTCGGTACGCCGTTCGACTTCCGGATGGGCTACGGCCGCCGGCTGCCGGAGAGCGCGACCGTGGTCCAGATCGACATGGACTACCGGACCGTCGGCAAGAACCGCGACATCGATCTCGGTCTGGTCGGTGATCCCGGTGCAATCCTGGCCGCGGTCACCCAGGCGGCGAGCGGCCGGCTGCAGAAGACGGATCGCAAGGCCTGGTTCGCGGAACTCCGGTCCGAGGAGGATGCGGCGTACCAGAAGCGGCTGCCGAAGCAGCTGTCGGACGCGAACCCGATCCACCCGCTCCGGCTCGCGCACGAGATCAACGAGTTCCTCACCGAGGACTCGATCTACATCGGCGACGGCGGCGACATCGTCACGTTCTCCGGTGGCGTCGTACAGCCGAAGTCGCCCGGCCACTGGATGGACCCGGGACCGCTCGGCACGCTCGGTGTCGGCATCCCGTTCGTGCTCGCCGCGAAGTACGCGCGGCCGGACAAGGAAGTGGTCGCACTCTTCGGTGACGGCGCGTTCTCGCTGACCGGCTGGGACTTCGAGACGCTGGTCCGCTTCAAGCTCCCCTTCGTCGGTGTCGTCGGCAACAACTCGTCGATGAATCAGATCCGGTACGGCCAGGAGGTCAAGTACGGCCAGGATCGCGGCCGGATCGGCAACACGCTCGGAGACGTCCCGTACGACCAATTCGCCAAGATGCTCGGCGGGTACGGCGAGGAGGTCCGCGACCCGAAGGACATCGGGCCGGCCATGCAGCGAGCGCGCGAGTCCGGGCTGCCGTCGCTGATCAACGTCTGGGTCGACCCGGACGCGTACGCCCCCGGAACCATGAACCAGACCATGTACAAGTAAGGGGACCCGTCATGACCAAGGCCCTCGAGGGTGTCCGTGTACTCGACATGACCCATGTCCAGTCCGGGCCGTCCTGCACCCAGATCCTTGCCTGGCTCGGCGCCGACGTGATCAAGCTCGAGGCACCGACCGGCGACATCACCCGCCAGCAGCTGCGCGACCTCCCGGACGTCGACAGCCTCTACTTCACGATGCTGAACTGCAACAAGCGCAGCATCACGCTGAACATGAAATCCGAGCGGGGCAAGGAGATCTTCACCGACCTGGTGAAGAACTCCGACATCCTGGTCGAGAACTTCGCCCCCGGTGCGATCGACCGGATGGGCTTCACCTGGGACCGGCTCGAGCTGATCAACCCCGGCCTGATCTACGCCTCGATCAAGGGCTTCGGCCCGGGCCGGTACGAGGACTTCAAGGCCTACGAGGTGGTCGCCCAGGCAATGGGCGGCGCGATGAGTACGACGGGCTTCGAAGACGGCCCGCCAACCGCGACCGGCGCGCAGATCGGCGACTCCGGCACCGGGATCCACTTGGTCGCCGGCATCCTCGCCGCGCTCTTCCAGCGGACCAGCTCCGGCAAGGGCCAGCGGGTCACGGTAGCGATGCAGGAAGCCGTACTCAACCTGAGCCGGGTCAAGCTGCGGGACCAGCAGCGGCTCACGCACGGACCGTTGCCTGAGTACCCGAACGAGCACTTCGGTGACGAGGTACCGCGGTCCGGGAACGCGTCCGGCGGTGGCCAGCCCGGTTGGGCGCTGAGGTGCGCACCTGGTGGGCTGAACGACTACATCTACGTGATCGTCCAGCCGCCTGGCTGGGCCCCGATCGCTCAGTTGATCGGGAAGCCGGAACTGGCCGACGATCCGGACTGGTCGAGCCCGGCCGCGCGGTTGGACAAGCTCGACAAGATGTTCGCGCTGATCGAGCAGTGGACCGAGCAGCACACGAAGTTCGAGGTGATGGACAAGCTCAACGCCCTGAACGTGCCGTGCGGTCCGATCATGTCCACCCGCGAGCTGATCGAGGACGAGACGCTGGCCGAGCTCGGCGCTGTGGTCGAGGTGAAGCACCCGCAGCGCGGCAAGTTCAAGACCGTCGGCTGCCCGATCAAGCTGTCCGACTCTCCGGTCGAGGTCGAGACCTCACCCGGACTCGGTGAGCACAACTCCGTCATCTACGGCGCGCTCGGCATCGACACCGCCGAGCTCGAGGAACTCAAAGCCAGTGGCGTGATCTGAAGTGGAGCCCAGTGCAATGACTTATGACAAGGAAGCCGTCCGGACCATCCTCGACCAGGCGCTGGCGGACGGCCGCACCTCGCTGAGCGCACCCGAGGCCAAGCAGGTCGCGGACGCGTACGGAATCCCGACGCCGGGTGAGGGGCTGGCCACGACCGCCGAGGGTGCCGCCGGTCTCGCGGCCGAGATCGGCTTCCCCGTCGTCCTCAAGATCGTCTCGCCGGACATCCTGCATAAGACCGACGCCGGCGGCGTGGTGGTCGGGGTCGACTCGGCGGAGGCCGCGCAGAAGGCCTTCGGGACGATTGTCGACAATGCGAGGGTCTACAAGGCCGACGCCGAGATCGTCGGCGTCCAGGTGCAGAAGATGCTCGTCACCGGCGGCGACGTCCAGGAGGTCATCGTCGGTGCGGTCACCGATCCGACCTTCGGCAAGGTGGTCGCGTTCGGGCTGGGCGGCGTCCTGGTCGAGGTGCTCAAGGACGTCACCTTCCGCCTCGCACCGCTGACGGCCGACGAGGCCCGGGCCATGGTCGACGGGATCAACGCGCACGAGATGCTCGAGGGTGTCCGCGGCGCCAAGCCGGTCGACAAGGACGCGATCGGCGACCTGATCAAGCGGCTGTCGGACCTGGTCACCGACTTCCCGCAGTTCGCCGAAGTCGACCTGAACCCGGTGCTGGCCGGGCCGGACGGATCCACCGCGGTGGACTTCCGGATCATCGTGGACGCCGAGGCCGGCAAGCCGGTCGAGCGGTACAGCCAGGAAGAGATCCTGACCGCGATGACGCGGATCATGAAGCCGCGCGCGGTGGCCGTGATCGGGGCCTCGAACGAGACCGGCAAGATCGGCAACTCGGTGATGAAGAACCTCGTCAACGGCGGGTACGCCGGGGACATCTACCCGGTCAACCCCAAGGGTGGGGAGGTCCTCGGGCTGAAGGCGTTCCCGTCGATCACCGATATTCCGGGTGACGTGGACGTGGCGGTGTTCGCCGTACCGGCCAAGTTCGTCGCCGGGGCGCTCGAGCAGTGTGGGGAGAAGGGGGTCGCGGGCGCGATCCTGATCCCGTCCGGGTTCGCCGAGACCGGTGAGCAGGAGTTGCAGGACGAGGTCGTTGCCATCGCCAAGAAACACAACGTGCGGATCCTGGGCCCGAACATCTACGGTTACTACTACCTGCCGGAGAGCCTCTGCGCGACGTTCTGCACGCCGTACGACGTCCGCGGTTCTGTTGCCCTGTCGTCGCAGTCCGGCGGGATCGGGATGGCGATCCTCGGGTTCAGCCGGTCCAGCCGGATGGGCGTCTCCGCGATCGTTGGGGTAGGCAACAAGGCCGACATCGACGAGGATGACCTCCTGACGTTCTTCGAGAACGACGACAACACCAACCTGATCGCCATGCACCTCGAGGATTTGAAGGACGGCCGGGCGTTCGCCGAGACGGCGGCCCGGGTGTCGAAGCACAAGCCGGTCGTCGTGCTGAAGGCCGGCCGGACCGACCTGGGCGCGCGGGCCGCCAGTTCGCACACCGGCGCCCTGGCCGGCAACGACAAGGTGTACGACGACATCCTCAAGCAGAGCGGGGTGGTCCGGGCGCCAGGGCTGAACGAGATGCTCCAGTACGCCCGCGGCATCCCGCTGCTGCCGACGCCGAAGGGCGAGAACGTCGTGATCATCACGGGCGCGGGCGGTTCCGGCGTACTGCTCTCGGACGCCTGTGTGGATGCCGGCCTGACCCTGATGGATATCCCGGCCGACCTGGACGCGGCGTTCCGGAAGTTCATCCCGCCGTTCGGTGCCGCCGGCAACCCGGTCGACATCACCGGTGGCGAGCCGCCGGCGACGTACCGGAACACGATCGCGCTCGGTCTGTCCGACGAGCGGATCCACGCGTTGATCCTGGGCTACTGGCACACGATCGTGACGCCGCCGATGGTGTTCGCGAAGCTGGTCTCCGAGGTGGTCGAGGAGTTCCGGGCCAAGGGCATCGACAAGCCCGTCGTCGCGTCGCTGTCCGGTGACGTCGAGGTCGAGGAAGCCAGTCAGTACCTGTTCGACCACGGCGTGGTCGCGTACCCGTACACCACCGAGACGCCCGTCCAGGTGCTCGGTGCGAAGTATCGCTGGGCCCGCAACGCGGGTCCGCTCGGTTCCTGACGAGGAGGTTCGATCAGCGGGGGCATGTCCATCCAGCGAGTTGGCGTCGAATAAAGGAGTCCGCCTTGGACGTCACGAGCAAGACCTCAGAAGTACCCGAAGAGCCGGCCGCCGCGGCCGTGACCGAGAAGGTCTGGAAAGCGGGCAGGCTCGAACCGATGCCGATCCGGAAGCTTCCGGACGCTCCGCCCTCGATGCACATCCTCGGCCCGACCGTGTTCCTGGTCGCGCTGGGCGTCGGGATGGGGGAGTCGTACATGTGGCCCCGGCTCGTCCTGGTGTTCGGGCCGGACATCCGCTGGTTGTTCATGGTCGGCGTCACGCTGCAGGCGTTCGTCCTGCTGGAGATGGCCCGGTACGCGATGGCGACCGGGGAGAGCATCTTCTTCGGCGCGGCGCGGATCTTCAAGCCGATGATGTGGTTCTTCTACGTCGCGGCGATCCTGATCTATATGTGGCCGGGCCATCTGTCCGCGGGCGCGGCCGCCTTCGAAGAGATCACTGGCATACCTTGGCAGGTCACCGCGTGCGTGGCTCTGGTGTTCGTCGGTGTGCTGTTCAGTCTGTTGTCGGTGATCTACAACTTCCTGGAGAAACTGCTCGGCCTGCTGATCGGCTTCCTGGTCGTCGGTACGTCGGTGATCGCGGCGATCGTCGGCAATTTCGACGACCTCGGTCAGACCTTGTCGGGGATGTTCGCGATCGGCTACTTCCCGGACAAGGCGATGACCGCGGCCTGGTTCCCGATCGTGGTCGGTTCGATCGCGTTCGCCGGACCGTCCGGGATGCAGCAGATGTGGTACACGCTGCAGCTGCGGGACAGCGGCGCCGCGATGGGTTCGCACATCCCGAAGATCCGTGGTCTGCGCTCGGCGGGTGAGGCCGAGGCGATGCCGTCGCGCGGTTTCATGTTCGACACCGAGGACGCCGGCGAAATGGCCAAGTGGAAGGGCTGGCGCAAGTGGGTCACGTTCGACGCGATCCTGCTCTTCTGGGGTATCACCATGCTGGTCACGATCTCGTTCACCGTGCTGGCCATGTCGGCGGCCCGGCAGAATCCGAACGTTGCCTCACTGATCGAAGGTGGCGACCGAGAAGCCGCGCTGAAAGCGATGTCGGACGCGTTCGCCTCGGCCGGCAGTCCGATTCTGGGCACGTTGTTCTTCGCCTTCATCGCACTGATCGGCCTGAACGCGACTCTGGGTCTGTTCGACTCGTTCTCCCGCGGCCAGGCGGACATGACGTACTACTTCGTCCCGGGCGCCAAACGGTTCTCGATGTCGAGGCTGTACGCCGGGTTCCTCTGGGGCGTGATCACGTTCGGCATCCTGATCCTCCTGTTCGGACCGGCAGACGGGCCGGCGGGGATCCTGGACATTCTCGCGTTCTTGTCCACGTTCGCGATGGGTGCCTACTGCATCGTGTTGCTCCTGGTGAACAACAAGCTGCTGCCCAAACCGATCCGGCCGGGACCGATCCGCAACGTCATCATCGGGTTCGGTGCGGTGTTCTACCTGGGCATGCTGTTCTACTGCCTGGTCCGCTTCGGAGTGGTCGTGGATTGAGATGACAGACCTGAAGCAGCTCGCGGAGTTCTCTGTCCCGGCCCTCAGCGTGGGTGCCGCGGCCGGGCTCATCGCCGGTGGACTGGCCGCGTTCGTCGGTCAGCCTGCCGGATGGGCCGTGGTCACAGGCCTCGGCCTGGGCGTCCCACTGATGCTCTTCGGCGCCGGGTACGCCGTACTGGTTGCGTTGGGCAAAGTCCCCGCCGGGGTGTTCGCGCCGGCGGCGGTCTACTGGGTGATCGGGTTCCCGCTCGCCCTGATGGTGCACGCGGTCGTGACCGAATGGGTGGTCGCCGGTACGCCGGGACTTCCGCCGGATCCGTGGAAGTTCCTCGCGTTCCGGGCCCTGGTCAGCATGGGCTTCGCGATCGGCTTCCTCTGGATGCATGAACAGATCGGGCGTCACTGGTGGCCACGGATCCTCGATCGCAATGTCTACGCGCGCCGTACGGTGGAGCAGTACGTCCACCTCGCGTCCGCGCTGGAGGCCCGCAAAGCCGCCACCGGCCGCGGCCGCAAGAAGCGCGTCGCCTGACCCTGTCCGACGCGGCCTAACCCTGTCCGACGCGGCCTGACGGCTGTCTGACGTTCGAGGGGATATCCCATCCTGTTGCCGCTTCTCCCCTGCTGTAACGAGGGGAGAAGGGGCAACTCGACGGGATATCCCCTCGAGTTGTAGGTGGGGGGCAGGACGTGCGGGTGGGTCAGGTGGTACGGCGGCGACGGCGGGGGGCTGCCTCGGGTTCGGGGGCTGCTGCGGGCTCGGCTGCGGCCTGGAGGTCGTGGTAGGCCTTGCGGGTGTGCTCGGTGTGCTCGCGCATGATCTGCGCGGCCTTGTCCTCGTCGCCTTCGCTGATCGCCTTCACCAGCCGGTTGTGCTCGCGCCACGAAGCGGCGCCACGGACGGGCGCGACCGGGGTGTAGTACCAGCGGACGCGACGGTCCACCTGGGCCGCGAAGTCGACCAAGAACCTGTTGCCGGACATCTGCGTGATCAGGCTGTGCAGTTCGCCGTTCGTCCGGACCGTCGCGTCGATGTCGCCGGCCTCCTGGTACGCCGTGCCGACCTTGCACAGCTCCCGCAGCTTCGCCACATCGTCCTTGGACGCGTGCCTCGCCGCGAGGCGCGCCGACTCCGACTCCAGTGCCGCGCGGGCTGCGAGCAGTTGGTCGACCTCGTCCTCCGCCGGCACGTGCACCATCGCACCGAACCCAGGCCTCAGGTCCACCCAGCCCTCGTTGTTGAGCCGCTGAAGCGCCTCACGCACCGGCTGCCGGGAGACACCGAGGAGACCCGCCAGCTCGACCTCCACGAGGTGCCGGCCGCGCTCGAGCGTGCCGTCGATGATCATCTCGGTCAGGGCCTCGTAGACGGACTCGCGCAACGGCGTCGGCCGCTTCACATGCCGCACACCGGCCGGTTCGGCCGCTCCTGGCCCTGCGCTGATGGTCGTCATGAGGTCCCTTCCCCTTCGCCCAGCTGGAGATACAGCATGGCACTTGGTAGACAGTCTACCAAGTGCCGAGCCATTGGCCGGGCCTTCGGCCCCTTGACGTGCACGGTCTGCCGTGGTCAGGCGGCAGACTCGTCTGCGTGCTGTGCTTCTGCATCGGCGGTCAGTCTGGCGAGTTCGGCGTCCAGGTCGACCGGGTTGTCGAGTTCGTGCTGCAGCTCCGGGGCATCCGGGAACTGCGGGCGAGCCGCCAGAGCGCCGAACCTACGGGTGAAGATCATTGCGAGCCTCTCTCTGAATTCTGCCTTCTGTATACATTCAACCAGCCGTACTCGCCGGTTATGCCCGCGTCTCACGTGATCCGGGTTACGTACGGCGTGATCCGCCTTACACCCGGGTCGAGTACGAATGCGCACCGGCGCCGGCCAGTCGCCCTCCGTCCACGATCAGGTACTCGTCCCGGATCGGCGTACCGGCGAAGAAGGACTCGAGGATCTCCCGAGTGCCCGCGGCGTACCGGGTCTGGGCCGACAGGGACGAGCCGGAGATGTGCGGCGTCATGCCGTGGTGCGGCATGGTCCGCCACGGGTGGTCGGCCGGCGCGGGCTGCGGGTACCAGACGTCACCGGCGTACCCGGCCAACTGACCGCTCTCCAGCGCTCGCACGATCGCATCCCGGTCGGCGATCTTCGCGCGGGCAGTGTTGATCAGATAGGTGCCACGCTTCATGCCGGCGAGCAGTTTCTCGCCGAAGAGGCCCTCGGTCTCCGGGTGCAGCGGCGCGTTGATCGTGACCACGTCGCAGTGCGGGACCAGGTCGGCCGCGCTCGGGTGGAAGGTGAGGTTGAGGTCGCGCTCGATCGACTCCGGCAGCCGATGCCGGTCGGTGTAGTGCAGGTTCACGTCGAACGGCGCGAGCCGGCGCAGTACCGCGGTCCCGATCCGGCCGGCCGCGACCGTGCCGACGTGCATGCCCTCGAGGTCGTACGAACGGGCCACGCAGTCCGCGATGTTCCAGCCGCCATCCAATACCGTTTGGTATGCCGGGAGGTAGTTGCGGACGAGTCCGAGGATCATCATCACCACGTGCTCGGCAACGCTGATGCTGTTGGAGAATGTGACCTCGGCAACGGTCATGCGCTGCTTGATCGCCGCGTCCAGGTCGACATGGTCGGAGCCGATGCCGGCGGTGATCGCGAGCTTGAGCTTCGGCGCCTTCGCGATCCGTTCGGCGGTCAGGTACGCGGGCCAGAACGGTTGCGAGATCACCACATCGGTGTCGGGCAGCTCGCGGTCCAGCACCGAGTCGGCGCCTTCCTTGTCAGAGGTGACGACGAGCGTGTGCCCCTGGTTCTCCAGGAAGTCGCGCAGCCCGAGCTCACCGGAGACGCTGCCGAGCAGAGTGCCCGGCATGAAGTCGATCGCCTTCGGGGAGGGTGCCGTTTGGCCGCCCGGATAGCTCGCGATGACCGGGATGTCGTCGCGTGCGTAGGAGGTCGGGTAGCCATCGGTAGGGTCGTCGTACAGCACGCACAGGATCTTTGCCATGAGATGGAATCTCCTTGTTTTGAAGGGAGTTCCACCGTCGCGCTGTTACGGTCCGGGGGTCAAAGACTTGCTCGCTATGTCGAGATAGCCAGAACCCATCAGATGTACGTCGAGCAATTGATCCAGCGCATCGTGGACACCGGCCTGCCGGGCGACGTCGAGGAGTGCGCGAGCGAGCACGGGCTCGGGGCTGCGGGCCGCGATCACCAGACCGACCCGCGGCCCGTGGGCAGGGCTCTTCAGCGGTACGACGCGCATCCCGTCGGGCACCCCGAACATGTGCAGCCATGCATGCGAGATCACGGTCGACCAATGGTTGCCGTGCAGGTGGCTGTAGAGGCCTGAGACCGTGTCGCTCTCGATCGACGGCGTTGCGGTGACGCCGTCGTCGGTGAAGTAGCCGTTCATGATCCGGCGGTTGCGCATGTCGGGGGAGAGCAGGCACAGCGGCAGTCCGGCGACCTGCGCCCACGTTGCCACCGGCAACTCGGCGAGCTCGGAGTGCTCTGGAGTGAGGAGCAGGTAGCGCTCTTCGTACAGCGGTGTCTTGCGAACGTTGCCGAGGGTGTCGTCGTCGAGATAGGTCATCGCGACATCGAGGTCGAACTCGGCCAGCTTCTGGGTGATGTCCCGCGACGACAGCGATTCGAGGGTGACCCGGGCGTTGGCGTGCCGTTCGCAAAACGGCGTGGTGAGCAGGGAGACGACAGGCATCGCGGTCGGGATCGCGCCGAGCCGCAGCGTCCCGGTCAGGCCACCTCGCAGTACCGACAACTCATGCCGAAGGGCGTCCTGCTCGGAGAGGATCCGCTGGGCCCACAGCAGCACGCGTTCACCTTCGGGCGTGAGCCCTTCGAACCGGCGACCGCGACGCACGATCGGTACGTCGAGTTCCTGTTCGAGCTTGCGGATCGCGGCAGACAAGGACGGCTGGGACACGTAGCAGGCGTCGGCGGCGCGGGCGAAGTGCTTCTCCCGGGCGAGGGCGACGAGGTACTCCAGTTGGCGGAGCAGCATCAGCAGGCGCCGGATGGTGTGCAGTCGTCTGTATACATAAACCAACTGTAGTGAGCGTCGTGAAATGTCGGTAGGGCTCGGTAGCGTCAGCGATGTCCTGTGATGTGGATCACAGCATGTCTCTCCGGACGGCCCTCACTCGACGGATGGGCAGAGAGACTCTCGTGGCGAAGGAGCAGTGATGGAGAAGGTTGTCTCGAAGGACGGCACCGAGATCGCGTACGACACCTACGGCAGTGGCCCGGGGTTGGTGCTCGTGGCCGGTGGATTCACCGACCGGTCGCGTTATGTGGAGGACGCCGAAGCGCTCGCGTCGGCATTCACGGTGGTGAACTACGACCGGCGTGGCCGTGGGGACTCCGGCGACACGTTGCCGTACGCGGTCGAGCGCGAGTGGGAGGACCTGGAGGCGGTGCGGTCGGCGACCGACGCCCGCTTCGCGCTCGCGTACTCGTCCGGGTCGATGGTGCTGCTGCAGGCTCAGTTGCCGTTCGAGAAGCAGGCGGTGATGGAGCCACCGTTCCGCGTCGAGGGTGCACCGCCGGCGCCGGAGCGGTACCTCGAGCGGCTGCAGGAGTTCGTCGCGGCCGGGAACCCCGGCGGTGCGGCCGAGCTGTTCATGGTCGAAGCGGTCGGGCAGCCGAAGGAGATGGTCGACCAGATCCGGCAGACGCCGATGTGGGCCGGGATGGAGGCCATCGCGCATACCCTCGCGTACGACGCGCTGCAGTTGGGGGACAGCGCCGTACCGACTGCGCTGTTGGCGTCCACCGAGGTGGAGACGTTGGCGCTGTTCAGCAACACGAGTCCGTCGTGGTTGCAAGAGTCGGCCCGGCAGACCGCGGCTGCGCTGCCGCACGGGAAGGTGGAGGGTCACGACGGGACCTTCCACACGATCCCGTCCGACACACTCGCCCGGGTGCTCGCGGACTACTTCATCCGAAGCTGACGAGCTCCAGGTAGTAGTCGAGGAGGTCGCTGTCGCCGGCCACCTCGACACTGCCGGTCAGTTTGGTGACAGGCTCGCGGACGGTGACGGCCGCGGGCTCATCGCTGTGCCGCCAGCCGATCACGCCGCCGCTCGGGTCGGAGCCCGGGGCAGGGGTTTGACATCAGTTCGGCAGGCGCATGGGCATCAGGATGTACGCCGAATCCGCGGACGGACTGTCGTCGGGGGAGCGGAGGCCGGTGAGGTTCGCCGGTTTGGTCGGCAGGGTGAAGGCGAAGTGGGCGATCGGCGCACCCAACGAGGCGAGCCCGTCCAGGAGATAGCCGGCGTTGAATCCAGTCTCGATCGGCTCACCGGTGAGCGTGATCTCGACCGACTCGGACGCCTGTGCTTCCTCGCCACTCCCGGCGTCCAGCGTCGCCGTACCGTCCGCGAAGGTGAGGCGGACCGGCGCCGTCCGCTCGGCGACCAGTGCCACCCGTTTGGCGGCTTCGACGAGAGCGGCCGTGTCCACGGTCACCGTGCTGGTGATCGCACTCTCTGCCGGGATCAGGCTGCGGACCTTGGGAAAGTCGCCGTCGATCAGCCGGCTCGTCGCCCGCCGGCCACCACCCTCGAACCCGATCAACCCGTCCCCAGCGTTCGTGGAACCGAGCGCGAGGGTCAGCTCGTCACCGGCCATCGTCTTGGCCACGTCGTGCAGCATCCGGGCCGGAACCAACGCGTTCGCCTGGACGTTCGGATCGACCGGCTCCCAGGGGAATGTTCGTACGGCGAGACGGTAGCGGTCCGTTGCGAGCAAGGAGATGCTCGTCCCGCGGATCTCCACCTTGATCCCGGTGAACACGGGCAGGGTGTCGTCCCGGCCGGACGCGCTCACCACCTGCGCGACGGCACGGGCGAAGACGTCACCGTCGACCACGCCGCTCGCCGAGGGCAGCTCCGGCAACGCCGGATACTCCTCCAGCGGCAGGGTGTGCAGGACGAATCTCGAACTCCCGCTGGTGACCTGCAGCCGGGCCGCGTCGCCGCTCAGATCCACCGAATCCCTCGGCATACTGCGGCAGATGTCCGACAACAGCCGGCCCGACACCAGGAAGCGTCCCTCGTCCGCCACCTCGGCCGGCACGCTCACCTGCGCCGAACTCTCGTAGTCGAACCCGGAGAACGTCACCTGACCGTCCCCGGCCTCGATCACCATCCCCGCCAAGACCGGCACGACCGGCCGACTCGGCAGCCCCTTGGCTACCCACCCGACGGCCTCGGCCAGCACCTCACGACCAACCCGAACCTTCATCCGTATTCCTCCCCAACGAGAAGTACGACTCAACCACTGCCCACCGACAATTCCTATCGGCTACTTGATGTTGATCACGGCCTTGCCGCGGACTTGACCATCGAGCAGGTAGCGGATCGCCTGCGGCGCCTCGGCGAGCGGGAAGGATCGGTCGACGGCCGGGGTGACCTTGCCCGCCTCGATCAGGTCGGTGAGGGCGAGCAGATCCACGTGGTTCTCGGAGTTCACGAAGGTCCGCAACCGCTGCCCGACGAACGAGGACAGGAACACTGCCCGCAGTTGGCGGTCGTATCCGCCCAGCCAGCGTCCACCGGTCTCGCCGCCGGTGATGACGAGCGTCCCCTTCTTTGTGAGTGCCTGCCGCAATCGGCCCAGCGTCGAGTTCCCGCCGATGTCGATGATGACGTCGTACGGGCCGCTCGCGACGAAGTCGTCCTGCCGGTAGTCGAGGACCTTGTCGGCGCCGAGAGTACGGACGAAGTCGGCCTTGGCGGCGCTGCACACGGCCGTGACGTGTCCGCCGAATGCCTTGGCCAGCTGGACCGCATAGCTCCCGACACCCCCGGATGCTCCGATGATCAGCACCCGCTGGCCCGAGCTGACCTCGCCGTGGTCGCGGACCGCCTGTAGTGCGGTGAGGCCTGAGACCGGTGCGGCCGCCGCTTGCTCGAACGTGAGGTTGGCCGGCTTCGGAGCCAGCTTCCGCTCCAAGGCCCGCGCGTACTCGGCGTACGTCCCGATGCCGAACCCGTACACCTCGTCGCCGGGGGTGAACCGGGTGACGTTCGCTCCGACTGAAGTCACGACGCCGGCAACGTCCATGCCGATCACCGGGTCCTTCGGCGCGCGTACGCCGTACCCGGCCAGGCGGACCGGGTACGGCAGGCCGGCCATCAGGTGCCAGACCCCACGGTCGACCCCGGCGGCGCGGACCTGGACCACCACCTCGTCGGCGGCCGGTTCGGGTGTGGCGATGTCGCGGAGCTCGAGTACGTCGGCCTCGCCGTACGTGTCGCGCGTGATTGCCTGCATGATCTCCCCCTGGTGTACTTACAGCGTAAGCTTACGTTGTAAGCTACGCCTGGTCCGACGGTCCGTCTATACGGGGGAAGCGATGACAGCAAGGCGTGAGCCACTGAATCGGGAGCGTGTTCTGCGGGCCGCGATCGCGCTGGCCGACCGGGACGGGCTGGAGGCGCTGACGATGCGCCGGCTCGGCCAGGAGGTCGGGGTGGAGGCGATGTCGCTGTACAACCACGTGAAGAACAAGAACGACATCCTCGACGGCATCGTGGACCTGGTGCTGGGGGACATCGACGTACCGCCCACCGGCACGCACTGGAAGGTGGCGATGCGGCGCCGGTCGATCTCCGCGCACGAGGTGCTGGTGGCGCATCCATGGGCGGCGGTGCAGATCATGTCGCGGTTCAACATCGGTCCGGGGATGACGCGGTACCTGGACGCGACGCTGGGGCGGCTGCGGGAGAGCGGGTTCTCGGTGGAGAGCGCGCTGGACGCGTGGCACACGCTGGACAGTCACCTGTATGGCTTCACACTGCAGCAGCTCAACCTGCCGTTCGCGGCGGACGAGGCGCCGCGGGTGTCGAGTCACGTGCTGGGTGGGCTGGCCATGGACGAGTTCCCGCATGTGGTCGAGGTGATCACGCACGTGATGCAGTCCGGCCGCGTCGAGTCCTTCGAGTACGGCCTGGACCTCATCCTCGACGGACTCGAGGCGAGCCTTCCCCAAAGCTGATGCGCTGGAGTTGATTGGCCTGCCCACGGCTCAACACGACAGCAGACAGAGCACCCGGTACGACGTGACTCGGCTCCTTCTTGAGTAGCTCAGGCCAGCGCCGGAGGTGGGTGGCCATACTGCCCGCGCGTACGACCCGCCCGCGGACCCACTGGCCGTCACGCGCCACATCACCCGGTACGTCGAGCAGCACGAGGTGCAGGGGTAGTCCGGCCCGTTTGGCTCGCCACCCGAGCAGTCGTCGTACCCACGGGCGGGTGGCGCAGTCATGCACGACCATCGGGCCGCTGTCTGACCGCATTGCCCTCAGGACACTGGCGTAGTACGCCAAATGCACGAGCGGACGCCACCACGAGTACGGCAACACCCCGAGGACCGGCATCCACCGATTCCGGATCCGCTCCGAGTCGAACACCCGCACCGTGCTGTCGCTTGGGAACAGCCGTCGTAGCAAGGTGCTCTTCCCCGATCCCGGCACCCCAGCCACCACAACCACAGAGTCGCCGGAGTACGCCAACTCCCGCGTCCGAGGTTGCACGTCAACGTCATCAGCCAGCCTCAAACCCGCAGCATCCTTTCGCCACTCGCCAGTACAGATAAAACGGACGAGGACGCGTGGTTGCCCCGAGAGAACGCTGAGAAGTCGGTAGGAAGTCCCTGAGAGGAGCGTCGCGAATCTGGCTCCGGGTTGTTCCCATAACTGCGGAAGACCTATACGGTGACGGAAAGTAGGCGGTATAGACCGCGGTAGGTGTACGGGGGATGGCCGGGTTCGACTCCTGGCGGCACCACAATTCCGCCCCGTTCGGGGGTGGATGCAAGGGGGAAGTATGTCCAACTCGAAGAGCCGCCTCGTGGCGGCAGGATCCGCGTTCACGCTGGCCGCCACCGCTGTCGGCATCTCGGTGCTCGGTGGTGGTGCGGCTGATGCCGGCGTCACCGGCGCCACCGGCCAGACCGCTACGGCGATCACCTATCCGCTGGTCCGCAACTCGGTGGCCGAGAGCCAGGTGGTCAACTACAGCCTCGGCGAGAGCGACCTGCAGAAGGCGTTCGTCGCGAAGATGCTTGCGGTCCCGGCGAACGGGGTCGACACGTCGGCCAAGCTGAAGGACGGCGTGGTGGCCGAGGTCGATCTCGCTCCCGCGGTACAGAGCAAGCTGAACAAGACAGGACCGGTGTACCTGAAGCACTGGGGCACCGTGCACCGCAACGTGATCGGCGCAGCCGACGCCGAACTCGCCACGACGTCCACGCAGTCGCCGCTCGGCGACGGCGCGCTCAACCTGCACACCTCGTCCGCGACCGACAAGGTGGCCTTCGGCAACGAGGTCGATTTCGCGGGCCAGGACGTGAAGGACCTCGGCACGGTCGGCTTCTCGGTCTATACGACCGGCGAGAACAATGCCCTGGGCAACAACATGCCGAGCATCATCTTCGAGGTCGACCCGAACGTGACCGCGGTGGTATCGAACTACTCGTCGCTGGTCTACGTACCGGCCAACGGCGCCGCCAACGAGTGGACGACCTTCAACGCCACGACTGACCCGGGCAAGCACTGGGGTCTGACCGGCACAGCCTTCAACGGAACGGCGTGCTCGATCAACGGTGCCAGGTGCACCTGGACCGAGATCCTCGCCTACCTGGGCGACGGCGGCGACGACGCCAAGGTCCTCACGGCAAGCGTCAGCAAGGGCCGCGACTACGCGTTCTCCGGAGCGGTCGACGCCTTGAAGTTCGGCGGCAAAACCTACGACTTCGAATCCGCCGGCGTCTCCGCCAACTAGCACCCAGCCCTACACCACGCACCACCCGATCGCCCGGGTTCCTCAGGGGCAGCCCGGGCGATCGCCACCGCCCGATCCGAGCCATCGCGAAGCTCGACGGCCGAGGCCGACTACTCCGGTTGACTGCAGTTGCTGAGGACTCGCACCACGGGTAGCCCCACGCGGGAGGCGGTCTGCAGAGTCGCCTCGGAGGCAACTCGTGGTTGACCTGCGGCTTAATGGCGCGCCCGGCAGGATTCGAACCTGCGACCAACGGATTAGAAGTCCGACGCTCTATCCAGCTGAGCTACGGGCGCTTGGCAGGGGAAAGTGTCTCAGATGGGCGGGTGAACCCGCCTCTGGGTTGCTGGGTGGGTCGCTCGCACCGGGGCGAAAATACAGGGTTGTCGTTCCATCCCGGTAACGCTGAGTGGGTGGTTCTGCCGCCGGGTGGGCTCCCCAACTAGGCTGCGGGCATGAGTTACCCCTCACCAGGCCCGGCCGGCCAGCCGCAACCCGCGGCGGGGCCGGCGTACCCGCCCGGCGGCCCGTACCCGCAGCCGAACGTGCTGGGGAACCATCCGGTCCCCGGTCAGCGGCGGAATCAGGGCATCCTGATCGGCATCGTGATCGCGGTGGTGTTCGCGATCGCTGGCCTGGTGATCTTCGGCATCGTGGCCAAGTCGACCGGCGCGGGCGGCTTCACCTGGGGGCTGGTGTTCGCGTTCGTCCCCGTCATCCCGGTGATCGCGCTGTATCTGTGGCTGGATCGTTACGAGCCGGAACCGACCAAGTACATCTTGTTCGCGCTCTGCTGGGGTGCCTTCATCGCGACCCTGGCCGCGATCTTCATCAACACCGAAGTGTCGCACCGGCTGGCCGAGACCGGCGTCGGCGGCGACCGGTCGGCCGTGTTCGTCGCGCCGCCGGTGGAGGAGTTCGCCAAGGGATCCGTGATCCTGCTGCTGGCACTGGTCCGGCGCAAGGAGTTCGACGGCATCATCGACGGTCTCGTGTACGCCGGAATGGTGGGCGTCGGGTTCGCCTTCACCGAGAACATCCTCTACTACGGGCGCATCTTCAACACGCTCTCCGAGGAGTCCGGGAGCGACGCCGGCCTGCGGGGCGCGTTCGTACTGTTCGTCATCCGCGGATTGATCTCACCGTTCGCGCATCCGCTCTTCACGTCATTCACAGCCATCGGAATCGGCGTCGCCATACGACATCGAAGTACGGTCGTTCGCTTCCTCGCGCCCATCGTCGGGTATCTGGGCGCGGTGCTGGCCCACGGACTCTGGAACGGGGGCGCCAGCTGGGCCGGGGGCGGCGGCTTCATCACCGTCTACCTGTTCCTGATGGTGCCGATCTTCATCGGCATGGTCGTGTTCGCGCTGGTGATGCGGTCTCGCGAGGGACAGATGATCGCGTCGAGGCTGTACGACTATGTGCGCTTCGGCTGGCTGGTCCCACAAGACGTACCGCTGATAGCGACGCTGCGCGGGCGCAAGGCGCTGCGGCAGAACGCTAAGCGGTACGGCGCTCAGGCCGAAGCGGCCGCGAAGGCGTTCCAGCAGAACGCGACCGAGCTGGCGTACCTGCGGGACAAGATCGTCCGCCAGGTGATCGGGCCGGACGCGCTGGAGACCGAGAAGAAGCTGCTCGACGAACTGCGGGCGCGGCGGGCGAGTGTGCCTTTCCCGCCAATGCCGGCGTTCGCACAGGCGGCGCCACAGTTCCAGGGTGCGCCGGGGCCGATGCCCGGTGGACCTATGCAGGGTGGGCAGATGCCCGGTGGTCCGGGTCCTGGTGGTCAGGCGCAGGGTGGGCCTGGTGCCGGTGGGCCGGTTCAGGGGCAGGGACCGGGTGGGCCTGCGGGCGGCTATCCCGGTGCAGGACAGGAGGGATACCCACGTCCACAGGAGGGTTATCCGCCGGCTCAGCCGGGGTATCCGTCGGGTCAACCCGGTTACTCAGGGGGCCAGCCCGGTTACCCACCGGGACCCCCTGGTCAGCAAGGACCGCCGGGGGGATACGGTCCGTATCCACCCTCGCAGTGACTGCCACCCGTCCACGCCGCCAAACGGGGATGACGATGACTTTGCTTCTGCGCTGTCCGACCGGGCACTCTGTGCTCGTGGGCGGACGCCGTGGCTGACATCAGGTCAGCTGGTGAAGGTTCGGAACCGAGGGTTCCGAGCCAGGATCAGCCTGCCCAGGAGCTGGCGAACCTGATCGCCCAGTCGGACGCCCGCGCCGATGCCAAAGGCAAGGGCTTCTGGCGGCGCCGGCGGCGGAGGAACACCGCTCCTGACCCTGCGCCGGAGTCTGCGGAGAGTACGCCGGAGTCCGGGAACGGCCGGGAGTCGGGTGGCGCGTCTGGGGCTGCTGGTACGTCGGGATCGTCGAGCGCGCCTGAATCCACCGAGACTGCCGAGGCCGCTGGTACGCCGTCGTCCGCGGACACACCGCGCTCCGGCGGCCCGTCCGCCAACGGTTCGTCCACCGACAAGTCGTCAACCGACGGATTGTCTGCCGGCGAGACGTCCGGCGAGGGGTCGCAGTCCGACGGGAAGCTGGCCGCGGACGGATCTCGGTCGGGCGAGGAGTTGTCTGGCGCGGGGTCGCAGTCCGGCGGGAAGCTTGCCGCGGAGGGATCTCGGTCGGGCGAGGAGTCGTCTGGCGACGGATCTCAGCTTGATGGGTCGTCGTCGGCTAATGGGTCGCCGTCTGGCGGGCAGTCGTCCGCTAACGGGGCGCAGCCTGATGGGCAGTCGAGCGTCGACGGAGCGCGGTCTGACGGGCGGTCGTACGCCGATGGAGCGCCGTCCGACGAGAAGGTGGGCGCGGACGGGGTGCCAGCCGATGGGGCGGCTACTGGGGCGTCGACGGATGGGCAGTCGGCTGAGGTTAACGAGACGACTGAGTCCGAGGGTGGCACCGGGCGGCCTGAGGTGACTGAGGTTGAGGCCGAGTCCGGCGCGGGGGCTGGTGCGTCCGGCTCGGAGGGCTCAGGCTCGACGGATGGGGAGAGCTCGGGCTCGGCGGACGGCGCGTCGACTGACGCTGCGTCTGGGAGTGACGACGTGACGCCGGAGTCCGCGGAGGCGGGGTCTGGCGAGGAGAGCGTCGTACCGGCTGAGGATGCGGCGCCGGCTGAGCGGCCGCGGCCGACTGTTGGAGTCGTTTACGAGCCGGATGAGTCTCCGGATGGGTTCCCGCTCGAATACGGGAACATCATCGTCGGCCTGCCCAAAACAGCTGATAAGTCTGCGGCTGACGGTGCCGCGGACGAGCCTGGTGAGGCTTCTGAGGCCCGGGACGACGAATCCGCGGCAGACCCCGCAGTTGAGGTCGAGCCCGCGGCAGATGGCCCATCTGACGACGCTGAGGCCCCGACAGACGAGCCGCCCGTCGCCGCCGAGGCATCCACGCAGGCCGATGACGACGACGAGTCCGCGAAACTGACGGACGAGCAGGCCGCGAAAGAGGCAGGCGAGCAGTCCGGGGATCAACCGGGTGGACAGCCTGACGTGCAGTCGGGCGAGCGAGCTGGAGATGTCGCGGGTGAGTCGGCCGGTGACGTGCAGGACAAGCAGGCCGAAGGTAGCAAGTCGGGCTCCCGGAAGCGCGGGAAGCATGCGACGGCTCCCGCGGTCGTGGAAGCGGCCCCCGAGGAAGCTGGCGACGGCTCTGAGGAGGGTGCTGCTGACAGCTCCGAGGAAGGGGCTGCTGGAATCACCTCGGTCGACTCAGATGAGGCTGTCTCGGACGCGGGTGCGGAGGAAGACAGCGCGCAGGTAGACGCCGCGAACGACGCCGCCGGGCAGGAAGCTGCTGGGCAGGAACCCGCCGGGCAGGAAGACGGTGCGCAGGAAGACGGTGCGCAGGGCTCGGAGGATGGTGCTGAAGGCGCCACCTCGGAAGCCTCGGCGGAGGACACCCCTGGTGAGCCTGCGGATGGGCAGTTGGCGGACGCGCAGGAGGCCGGAGCGGAGGACCAGGCTGAGTCCTCCTCGGCCGAAGGCGCTGCGGACAGCTCTCCAGAGAACTCAGACGGGACCGCGGGTACGTCGTCAGATGACTCGAATGACGCTGGGGATGCCTCGTCGGGCTCGGTGGATGAGGGTGCGGAGGCTTCCTCGGAGGGCTCGGGTGGGGCTGGGGGCGATGCCTCGGGATCGGGTGAGGGCGGCTCTGGCTCCGGGGACGGGGCTGGGGATGAGGTTGTTGAGGAGTTGACGGCGGAGCAGCTGGCTGAGCGGTTGGCGGCTGAGCAGGCTGCTATGGCTTTGATTACTGCGCTGATGAAGTTGCGGGGCGCTCTGGCTGGTAGTCGGTTGCCGTTGGATGTGGTGGGGGCTGACGAGGCTCGGCAGTCGCAGAAGGCGATGTTGGATCAGCTGGACGACTACCTGCTGCCTCGGCTTGTGCAGCTGGAAGCCCCGGTGCTGGCTGTCGTCGGTGGCTCCACCGGTGCGGGCAAGTCCACGCTCGTGAACACCATCATCGGCACGGTCGTCAGCGAACCCGGTGTGCTGCGCCCGACCACTCGCTCGCCGGTGCTGATTCATCACCCGGACGACGCGGACTGGTTCGTCGGCGATCGGGTCCTCCCGGACATGGCGCGGACCAGCGCCGAGAGCCCGGGTGGGATGGAGGATGCGGGCCAGCTGCGGTTGGTTGCGGCTGACACCGTTCCCCGTGGGCTCGCGATCCTGGACGCGCCCGACATCGACTCCGTCGTCGAGGCGAACCGTGACCTCGCCACCCAGCTGCTGGCCGCGGCCGACCTCTGGCTGTTCGTCACCACGGCTGCCCGCTACTCCGATGCCGTCCCGTGGGACTTCCTGCAGAGCGCCTCGGACCGCAGTACGGCGGTAGCTGTCGTCCTCGACCGTGCTCCGGGCGAGACGATCGACGACATCACCGGTCACCTCGCCCAGATGCTGCTCGAGCGTGGGCTCGGTGACTCGCCGCTGTTCTCGATCCAGGAGACGGTTGTCGATGGCAACGGAATGCTGCCGGCCGAGACCGTTGCCTCGATCAAGGACTGGCTGATCGACCTGGCCGCCGACGCGGAGGCCCGGGCGGCCGTCGTCCGCCGGACCCTGCAGGGCGCGGTCAGCTCGATGGTGAAGAAGACGGCGCCGTTCGCGACTGCCGTCCGGGCGCAGGCGGAGACCGCGATCGAACTTCGGTCGACGGCAGAATCGGCGTACGACCAAGCTGTGCAGGACATCGCCAAGGCGACCCAGGACGGGACGATGCTGCGTGGCGAGGTGCTCGCTCGCTGGCAGGAGTTCGTCGGGACGGGTGAGCTGCTGAAGGGTCTGCAGACCAACGCCGGCCGCCTGCGCGACAAGGTGAAGAACTCGGTCGGCAACAAACCCGCCGAGACGCGGGACGTGAACGACGCGATCGAGTCCGGCCTGGAGTCGCTCCTGCGCGAGCACGCAGCGGCCGCCGCCGAACGCGCCGAGAAGGCCTGGCAGTCGAACGCTCCCGGACGTCAGATGCTCGCGGTCGGTGGACCTGAGCTCGGGGCGATGTCCGAGGAGTTCGCTGCCGGCGCCGGACGCACGGTCCGCGAATGGCAGGCGTTCGTGGTCGAGTTGGTCCGTAGCGAAGGCGCGGACAAGCGGTCGACCGCGCGCATCCTGGAGTACGGCGTGAACGGGCTGGGCCTCTCGCTGATGGTCGCGATCTTCGCGAGCGGAGCGGGCATCCCGAAGGCGGCCGAGGCGAGCGCCGGGATCGGGAGCGCGGCGGTCGGGCAGAAGTTGCTGGAGGCTGTCTTCGGCGACACGGCAGTGCGTACCCTGGTCGAGAAGGCGCGTGAAGACCTTGACGGTAAGGTTCATGCCCTGATGGATGCCGAATTCGCCCGCTATCTGGCTGTCCTTGACCAGCATCCGGTCGACGCTGAGACGGCCAGGCAACTGACGGAGGCCGCGCGCGCGGTGGAGGACTGCACGTGACGGAAACAGTGGATGCGGTTGAAACCCCGGTGCGGGGCGCGACCGATGTCCTGAAGAAGATCGACGCACTCGGCGCCGCGGCCAAGGCCGGCGAGGGCCGACTGGATCCGGTCGCCCTGACCGAGGCCAACCAGATCGTGGAGCGATCCGCGCAACGTCTGCGGATGTCCGGCGAACTGACCGTGGTCGCACTGGCCGGTGCGACCGGCTCGGGTAAGTCGTCGTTGTTCAACGCATTGACAGGTCTCGACCTGGCCGCGATCGGCACCCGGCGGCCGACCAGCTCGATGCCGTTGGCCTGTGTCTGGGGTGAGGAGCCCGCCGGTGAGGTCCTGAGCTGGCTGGGCATCCCGCGCCGGCACCAGGTGCAGCATCGCAGCTCCCTGGAGGAGGCGCAGTCCGAAGACCTGGACGGCCTGATCCTGCTGGATCTGCCGGACCATGACTCGACCGAGGTCGAGCACCGCCTGATCGTCGACCGGCTCGTGGAGCTGGTCGACATGCTCGTGTGGGTGGTGGATCCGCAGAAGTACGCCGACGCCGCGCTGCACAATCGGTACATCAAACCGTTCGCCTCGCATTCGGGGGTGATGGTGTTTGCGCTGAACCACATCGACAAGCTGACTCCGGATCAGCGCAAGAGCTGCCTCAACGACCTGGACCGGTTGCTCAAGACCGACGGCCTGAAGTCGCCGACGGTGGTCGCGACCTCCGCGGTAAGCGGTGACGGACTGGACGAGCTGCGATCCCTGCTGGTGAAGCGGGTCAGCAACAAGCGCTCCGCCCGCGAACGTCTCTCCGCGGATGTCGACCGGGTCTCGGACCGGATGGCCAACCAGTGCGGCGATGCGAAGACCCCGGAGATCGCCCAGAGCGACATCACCGAGCTCGTCGACGCACTCTCCGACGCAAGCGGCCTGCCTGTGGTGGTTGACGCCGTACGGCGTTCCTACCTGCAGCGCACGCGGGCCGCGACGGGGTGGCCGCTGACCAAGTGGCTCGGGCGATTCCGGCCGGATCCGTTGCGTCGGCTGCACGTCGACCAGGTCTCGCGTCAACAGGGCAAGGCGTTGCGGAAGTCCGCGTCCACCGAGGTTGCGATCGCGCGTACTTCGTTGCCTGCGGCAACACCTGTGCAGCGGGCCCGGATGGACACCGCCGTCCGCACGATCACCACGAAGGCCGCAGAGGGTTTGTCGCGTCCGTGGGCTGACTCGGTGCGCTCGGCGATCCGTCGCCGGGAGGAGTCGCTCGGCGACGAGCTCGACCAGGCAGTCGCGCGGACCGACCTCGGGACGAGCAACAACCCCGGCTGGTGGAGTGCGGCCAAGATCGTCCAGTGGCTGCTGTTCCTGGTGACGCTTGGCGGTGCCGCCTGGTTGGTGGCGCTGCTCGTGGCGCGCATCGCCGGGATGGATGACCCGCCGCTGCCGGAGTGGGGCGGGATCCCGTACGCGTGGATCATGCTCGTCGGCGGTGCCGTCCTCGGGCTCGCGGTCTCCTTCGGCTGCCGCGTCCTCGCGACCAATGGAGCCGCGCGGCGCTCCCGCCTGGTGGCGACCGCGCTCCGGGCCGAGCTGGAGAAAGTTGCCGACAGCCACGTTGTGTCCCCGGCCCGGGACGAGCTCGACGCCTACACCACCTGCCGCGACAGCCTCGCCACCGCGCGCAGCTGACCACCCGTTGACCGGAACCCCTCCGGACGGATCCCGTCCGGAGGCCGGCAACCACAGGCAGCATGGCCAAAGGGTGCGCGCCGTCGGCAGGCCAAGTGGAGCTCGACTCAGAGCTCGGCGTCGGGGGCGTACTGGGTCATGGAGATCTTGGCGGCTTCGGCGAGATCCTCGTCGGAGGTCGTGCCGGAGGAGCGGACTGTCTCGATCCAGGCGCGGACCGAGGCCTCGTTGAACTTGATGACCTCGGGGGAGTCGGCCATCGCGACCGGGTCGACGTCCTCGGGCAGCTCGCCGTTGATGTACAGCGCGAGCGCCATCACCCCGCCGTCCCAGCCGGGGCCGACCCAGAGCGCGCCGGAACCGCCGGGAGCCGGCGGCTCGCTCATCGAGTGCTCCAGCTCGAGCTCGGTCGTCGCGCCGGAGGCGGGGGTGAGACGAAGCTCGAGAAGACTCGTGGGTCCGCCGAAGGTGACGCGGAATCGCTTGGGTGGTTCGCATTCCAGCACTTCGCCGCCCGCGTTGCCCTGCAACTGGAAGCTGCCGCCGACCTTGAGATCCCCGGTCACGGGCATGAACCAGCGCTTCATCCGCTCCGGATCCGTGAGCGCGTCCCACAGTTCTTCCGGCTCGGCGCGGTAGGTACGACGCATCCGCACGGTCGCGGTCTCGCCGGTGCGGGTGACTTCGCGCTGGACCGCGTTGATGTGCTCGAGGATGTCGATCACTGGTGCATCCCTCTCCTGCTCGGCTGCTGGGGTGGAGCCCAGAATGCCGGTCAGTGCTTATATAAGTCAATACTGAGATACTCATGCCGCCTCCGACTCCTGGACCTCGGCGGTCAGGGGGAGCGGGGCCGCACTGTACTCATCGGCGGGGTACGGCGAAGCCGGCTCGGGGACCGCGGTGAGCGCACCAGGGGATCCGGCCGCACGCACGGGAGCTTTGGCGAAGGTCGTCGTACCCCGGTTGAGGTCGTGGCCGACAGAGAACGCTTCGAGGATGACGCGGCTGTGGGTCTGGCCGGCGTCGTCGGTCCACTCGTGGGTCCGCAGCCTGCCGGTGACGATGACCGGTTGGCCCAGATGCACCGAATCGAAAGCGTTCTGGGCCAGCGTGCGCCAGCACTCGACGCTGAACCAGGTCGTCGGTTTGTCGACGAACGTGTTGAGATTGCGGTCGAACTGCCGGGGCGTCGAGCCGAGCCGGAACGACACATGCGCGTAATCCCCTCGGATCTGCTTGAAATCCGGCTCGCTGCCGACCCAGCCCAGCACTGTCACGTAGGTCTCGCCGAGGCTCATGATGGCCACCTTCTGTCTGATCGCGAATTCCGCTGTCACCCGAGAACATGCACGGATCGCACCCCGCTCGCCGGGCCGACTTCGGATCTGTGGACAACCGGTTGGGATCTGCTGGGGCCGAGCACATAGGCTGTGGGATATGGCGGAATTCATCTACACGCTTCGCAACGTCCGGAAGGCGCATGGCGACAAGGTCGTTCTCGACAACGTCACGCTGAACTTCCTCACCGGCGCGAAGATCGGCGTGGTCGGGCCCAACGGCACCGGTAAGTCCTCGCTGTTCAAGATCATGGCGGGGCTCGACCAGCCCTCCAACGGTGAGGCCCGGCTGGCCGAGGACGCGACGGTCGGGATCCTGCTGCAGGAGCCGCCGCTGACCGAGGGCAAGACGGTGCTGGAGAACGTCGAGGAGGGCGTCGGCGACACCAAGCAGAAGCTCGACCGCTTCAACGAGATCTCCGCCGAGCTGGCCGATCCGGATGCGGACTACGACACGCTGCTGGCCGAGATGGGGGACCTGCAGACCGAGCTCGACCACCGCAATGCCTGGGACATCGACGCTCAGCTGGAGCAGGCGATGGACGCGCTGCGGTGCCCGCCGCCGGACGCGATCGTCGACAAGCTCTCCGGTGGTGAGCGCCGCCGGGTCGCGCTGTGCAAGCTGCTGCTGGCGCAGCCCGATCTGCTGCTGCTCGACGAGCCCACCAACCACCTGGACGCCGAGTCCGTGCAGTGGCTGGAGGCGCACCTGCAGAAGTACCCGGGCGCCGTCCTGGCGATCACCCACGACCGGTACTTCCTGGACAACGTCGCCGAGTGGATCCTGGAGCTCGACCGCGGCCGCACGTACGGGTACGAGGGGAACTACTCCAAGTACCTCGAGACCAAGCAGGAGCGGCTCGTCGTCGAAGGCCGAAAGGACGCCAAGCGGCAGAAGATCCTGGAGCGCGAGCTCGAGTGGGTCCGGTCGAACGCGAAGGGCCGCCAGTCCAAGAGCAAGGCGCGGCTGCAGCGGTACGAGGAGCTCGCCGCCGAGGCGGAGCGCGCCAAGAAGCTGGACATCGACGAGATCAACATCCCGCCGGGTCCGCGCCTGGGCGGCACAGTGCTCGAGGTCTCCAAGCTGGTGAAGGGCTTCGGCGACCGCAAGCTGATCGACGGCCTGAGCTTCTCGCTGCCGCGGGCCGGCATTGTCGGTGTCGTCGGCCCGAACGGTGTCGGAAAGTCGACGCTGTTCCGGATGATCGTCGGCGAGGAGACGCCGGATGCGGGCACGCTGAAGCTCGGCGACACGGTCAAGGTCTCGTACGTCGACCAGTCCCGCGGCGGCCTGGACCCGAAGAAGACGGTCTGGCAGCAGGTGTCCGACGAGCTCGACTACATCAAGGTCGCGAACTTCGAGATGCCGAGCCGGGCGTACGTCGCCTCGTTCGGTTTCAAGGGGCCGGACCAGCAGAAGCCGACCGGCGTACTGTCCGGCGGTGAGCGCAACCGGCTGAACCTGGCACTGACGCTGAAGATGGGCGGCAACCTGCTGCTCCTCGACGAGCCGACCAACGACCTGGACGTGGAGACTCTGCAGTCGCTCGAAGACGCGCTGCTGGAGTTCCCCGGCTGTGCCGTGGTCGTCTCCCACGACCGGTGGTTCCTGGACCGCGTCGCCACCCACATCCTGGCCTGGGAAGGCAGCGAGCAGGACCCGGCCAAGTGGTTCTGGTTCGAAGGCAACTTCGCGTCCTACGAGGCCAACAAGGTCGAGCGTCTCGGCCCCGAGGCCGCGCGTCCGCACCGCGTCACCTACCGCAAGCTCACCCGCGACTGAGCGGTCTAAGCGACCGAGCGATCTAAGCGATCCACGTAAAGGCCCCAGCTCCGCCACCGGAGCTGGGGCCTTTCACCTGCCCAATACTTTGCCCTTGCGCTAACTATTGATCCAGGCAATACTTAGCCTCATGGCACAGTATTCGGCAGAGGTGGACGGCGTCTTCGTGGCGCTCGCCGACCCGACCCGGCGCAGCGTGATCCGGCGACTCGGCCGTGGGCCGACGAGCGTGGGCGACCTCGCGGCCGGGTTCACGATGACCCTGCCGTCGTTCATGAAGCACGTCCGGACGCTGGAGTCGAACGGCCTGATCCGCACGGTCAAGGTCGGCCGGGTGCGGACCTGTGAGCTGAATCGCGAGCGACTGGCGCTCGTGGACGACTGGCTCGCCGAGCAGCGGCGGATCTGGACCGACCGCACTGACCGGCTGGAGCGTTTCGTCACCGAATCCGTGGAGGAAGAATCGTGAGTCGTTTTGATCCGGAGTTCGATCTGACCGTGGAGCGCGTCATTCGAGCGCCTCGGGAGACTGTCTGGAAGGCGTGGACCGACCCGGGGAGGTTCGCGCAGTGGTGGGTGCCCTCGCCGGCGGTGTGCCGGGTCGAGCGGCTGGACATTCGTCCGGGCGGCGCGATGGTGACGCTGATGAGCGATGACGGGACGCGCTTCGTTCCGCACCTGGACGCGGTCGTGCTGGTGGCCGACGAGCTGGAGCGGATCGTGTTCAGCAACGCGATCGACAGCAATTGGCGGCCCGTGGCGGCCAACCCGATCGCGATGGCGGCGGAGGTCACGCTGGCCGATCACGCGGACGGGACCGACTACCGGATCGTCGTCCGGCATCCCGATTCCGAGACTCGGGCCCGGCATGCGGAGCTCGGGTTCGCCGATGGCTGGGGCTCGGTCACCAAGCAACTCGCCGAGGTCGCCGAGGGCGAGGTAGCGCTGTGAAGCTGGTGCTGACGGAGTTCGTGACGCTGGATGGGGTGAGCCAAGGGCCGGGGTCGCCGACCGAGGACACGAGCGACGGGTTCACCCGTGGCGGCTGGCTGGTGCCGTTCGTCGACGAGGCGTTCGTACGGCGGACCTCTGAGTGGCTCCAGCTCGCGGACGGCCTGCTGTTCGGCCGACGTACGTACGACGCCTTCGCCCGGGACTGGCCGCAGATCACCGACCCCGACGATCCGTTCACCGAGCGAATGAACTCGCTACCGAAGTACGTCGTGAGCAGCACCCTGGATGAAGGCAGCTGGCATCCCACGACCGTTCTCCGAACCCTCGATGCTGTTGAAGAGTTGAAGAAGCAGGCGGGTAACGAGCTGCAGATCCAGGGTAGTGCGCGGCTCGGCGACGCGTTGCTGCGGGCCGGTCTGGTGGATCTGGTCCGGCTGGTGATTGCGCCGACGGTGATCGGCGCGGGACGGCGCTTGTTCGAGCACCCGGGTGACACCGCGGGACTGCGGCTGGCGAGCCAGGAGGCGACGCCGAGCGGTCTGCTGCTGCTCGAGTACGAGACCGTCGGCGCCGCTCCGGTAGCGGAGTACGAAGGCGTCAGCGCGTTTGTGTGAGGTGGTCGTCGAGCACGCGCTCGATGACCGGAAAGTCCTTGGTGATCAAGGCTTTCCAGAGGGTCCAGCCGCGGGCTCGGGCCCAGGTCGCCGCGTCCTGCGAGACCGCCGTACGGAAGGTTTCGCGGGACGAGCCGGCGAAGAACGTGTAGGCGATGACGAGATCGCAGGCCGGGTCGCCGACGCCGGAAGTGCCGAAGTCGATGACGGCGGAGAGCCGGCCGTTCTGGACCAGTAGGTTGCCGCTGGCGATGTCGCCATGGAACCAGACCGGTGGCCGGTCCCAGGAGGTCGCAAGCGCGGCGTCCCAGACCTCGCGGGCCAGGTTGGTGTCGATCTGGCCCTCGAGTTCGGCGAGGGCGGCCACGGTCTCGTCGTGGTAGTGCGAGGGTGGCGCGCCCCGATAGAACGAGTGGGCGCCGGCGAGCGGCCCGTCCGTGGCGTCGACGCTCTGCAGGGCGAGGATGAACTCGGCGATCGAGCGCGCGAAGTCATCGAGGTCGGCAACGCTCTCCATTGACGCGGTCTCGCCGTCGATCCAGCGGCGGATCGCCCACGGGTACGGGTAGCCCTCGCCCGGTGCGCCCTTCGCCACTGCCTCGGGAATCTCCACCGGCAAAGAAGGCGCCAAGACCGGAAGCCACTGGTGTTCCTTATCGATCGCTGCCGTATAGCCCTCGGCGGTTGGCAGGCGCGCGGTCAGATCCCTGCCCAGGCGGTACGTGCGGTTGTCCCAGCCGTCGATCTTGACCGGTGTCACCGGCAGCTCGGCCCACTGCGGGAACTGCTGGGCGAGCAGGCGCTGTACCAAGGCAGCGTCGATCCCGGCACGACCATCATGAAAATCCGTCACGGCAGAAGGTTCACGGATCCGGGCGCCGGCCTCAAACCCTTTAGCTCCCGGCTTCAGCGACGGAGTCCTTGAGGAACTCCGAGATCGTCTCCAGCTCCGCGACCGAGCGGCGCGCCAGTACGCCGTACATCCGGGCGCCCTGCTCGGCGTACAGCGGGACCAGCTTCTGCTGGATCGCCTCCAGGGACGGCGTGACGACGACCTTGCGGCGATCGTCCGGGTCGGCCTCGCGGGTGATGAAACCGTGCGATTCCAGCCGGTCGATGACGCCGGTGACCGTGCCGGAGGTCAGGCCGGTGTGCTCGGCGAGCTGGCGCGGGGTGAGCGGCCCGTACGCCTGCAGCAGCGTCATGAATTGGGAGTCGCTCGCGCCCAGGCCCACCTTCGCGGACACCGCGTGGTTGTAGAGCACCACCTCGGCGATGAACCGGATCATCCGCTGCTGGATCTCGCCGGCGAGCTCTTCTCGGGAACTGGTCATGGTTCACCTCAGCATAGGGCTTGCATTTCTCTCGGATCTCCAAGATACTCGGAATACCGAGATACTTGAACAACCGAGATACATGGAGCTGGCGATGAAGGTATTGGTGATCGGTGGCGGGACCGGTGGGCTCGCGTTGGCGCACGGTCTGAAGCGAGCGGGGATCGGCGTGACCGTGTTCGAGCGGGACGCGCTGCGCACGGACGGCCTGCACGGCTATCGGGTCGGCATCGACCCCGATGGGAGCCGGGCGCTGAATGCGCTGCTGCCGAAAGAGCTGTACGACACGTTCGTGGCGACCAAGGCTCGCGACCCGAAGTACTTCAACATGCTGACCGAGGACCTCAAGGAGGTCCTGGCGATGGAGATCCCGGCATCGACCGATCCGGTCGAGAGCGAGAAGTCGATCAGCCGGATGACGTTGCGCCAGGTCCTGCTGACAGGCCTCGACGACGTGGTCGAGTTCGGCAAGGAGTTCACCCGCTTCGAGCAGCACGGCGACCAGGTGACGGCGTACTTCGCGGACGGTACGCACGCCACCGGTGATCTGCTCGTCGCCGCCGACGGCTCCGGATCACGCGTACGGCGTCAGTACCTGCCGGAAGCCAAGACCGAGGAGACCGGGATCATCGCGATCGCCGGGAAGCTCCCGATCACCGCCGAGAGCGCGAAACTCGTGTCGCCTAAGGTGTTCGAAGGGATCACGATCGTCTCCGCGCCACGAGGACTCGCCTGCATCCTGCACGTGATGGAGTTCCAGTGGGATCGCGACGGCCAGGTCAAGGCCGGGATCGGTGGCAACACCGAGGAGCTGATCCGGCGCTGGCCAGGCCTGCAGTTCGACAACACCCGCGACTACATGAACTGGGGCTTGTCGGCGACCAAGGACAAGCTGCCGGCGAACATCATGGAGCTACGCGGTCAGGACCTGATCGACGCGGCCCTCGAGCTGACGCCGGGCTGGCATCCGAACCTGCGCCGCCTGTTCGAGCTGACCGATCCGGGCACTTGCTTCCCGGTGAACATCTGGACCTCGGTCCCGGTCGAGCCCTGGGAGACGACGAACGTCACCCTGCTCGGTGACGCGATTCACACCATGACGCCCGGTCGTGGCGTGGGCGCGAACACGGCCTTGCGGGATGCGGTGAACCTCTGTCGCAAGCTGATCGACGTACGCGATGGCCGGGAGGAGTTGCTTCCCGCGGTGCATGAGTACGAGGCGAAGATGATCGAGTACGGCTTCGACGCGGTGCTGAAGTCGCGGGCCCAGATGACGTCCGACGACCCGGTGCACAAGCCGGTGATCGGCCGGCTGGCTTTGGCCGGGATGCGTACGGCGATGCGCACCGTCAACCACGTACCACCGCTGAAGCGGCGGATGCGCGACTCGATGATGGCCTACCGCGGCGCGAACCGGGATGAGCTGACGCTCGAGATCACGTCAGCCCAACCCAGCCGATGATCGATCAGTGCTGCCCGATGTGCTCGGAGACGGCGTCGAACACGCGCCCGACGGCAGCGAAGTCGTCCGGTGTCGCCAGGTCGACGAGGTTCTCCCGAACTCCTTCGACGTGGTACGGCGCGGCCTGCTCGAGCAGCGCGAATCCGGGCTCGGTCAGCTCGGCCCAGACGCCGCGCTTGTCGCTCGTGCACGACGTACGCCGGACCAGGTCGGCGGCCTCGAGCCGGCCGACGGTGTGGGTCAGCCGGGAGCGGCTCTGGTGCAGCCGGTCGGCCAGATCGGCCATCCGGAGCCGCCGGTCCGGCGATTCCGACAGCCGGACCAGGATCTCGTAGTCGTTGATTCCAATGCCGAACCGGCGAAGGTCGTCGTCCAGCGTGGCCATCAGGCGTGCGGTCCCCAGCAGGTAGGCCCGCCAGGCCACCTGCTGCTCGGCGTCGAGCCACCGGGTCTCAGTCGTCGTCGTCACGGCACCAGTGTACCGGGAATGTAGTTGACTTTTAAACTGTTAATGCCTACTGTCGTCGCCAGAGGTTGAAATTTTAACTGACTACCTCCGGCTGCGTCGCCCCCGACCAGTAGACAGACATTCCCGAGAGGAACTCATGAGCGAGACCGTTACCACCGGCACCACCCCGACCAGCACGATCCCCGGTCTGGTCGCCGGTACCTATGCGATCGACACGGCGCACACCGAGATCGGCTTCACCGTCCGGCACCTGATGACCAAGGTCCGCGGCACCTTCCAGGAGTTCGGCGGCGAGATCGTCGTCAAGGACTCCCTCGAGGAGTCGGCCGCGAGCGTGACCGTCGAGCTGGGCTCCGTCCACACGCGCAGCGAGCAGCGCGACGGGCACCTGCGCTCCGGTGACTTCTTCGACGCCGAGAACAGCCCGAAGATGACGTTCGCCAGCACCGCCCTCAAGCCGGAGGGTGACGACTACGTCCTCGCCGGCGAGCTGACCATCAAGAACGTGACCAAGCCGATCGAGCTCGCGGTCGAGTTCCTCGGCGTGGACCAGAACGCCTACGGCCAGAAGATCATCGGCTTCGAGGCTTCGGCGTCGATCAGCCGCAAGGACTGGGGCATCGACTTCAACGTGCCGCTCGAGGGTGGCAAGCTGCTGATCGGTGACAAGGTGGACATCCACCTCGACGTCCAGGCCGCGCTGCAGGTCTGATCGCAGTACACACAAGGAACCCCGCACCAGGTGGTGCGGGGTTCCTTCATGCCTGGACCATTCGTTCGGCCAGGTCCGCATAGAGCTTGCCCAGTGCTGCCGGGTCGCCGCGGTGCGGTGTGTACCACCGGGCCACATCGATGGAGAGCGACAGTACGGCGAGAGTCGTGCCAGGCAGATCGCTGACCGCAAAACTGCCATCGCGTACGCCGTCAGCCAGCACCTGCTCGATCTGCGCGGAAATGGCCCGCCGGATCGTCGCCACCTCGGCCAGGTGGTCCGGCGTCAGAGCGGCCAGCTCGTACTGCACGACGCGAGCAATCGTGTGGTGCTCGGCATGCCAGGCCGTGAAGGCCGCGACGAGTGAGCGGAGCCGGTCTGCCGGAGTCGGGCCGCTGTCGGCCGATCGCAGTACCTCGAGGGCTGCTTTGTGGCCGTACAGACTGATCTCGAAGAGCAGGCGTTCCTTGGACGGGTAGTGCACGTACAGCGCGGCCGGACTCATCCCAGCGCGGGACGCGATGTCGCGGGTCGTGGTGGCCTGGAAACCGCGCTCGGCGAACGCGTCGACCGCGCCGGTCAGCAGCCGGCGGGCCGCGGCCGGCTGGACATGCTCCCAAACCAGGAGACTGGTGACTGCGGACACGTTGACACCATGCACCGAACGAGTGAAGCTAAGCAAGCGCTTAGCCAGAGATCTCACTACTCGGGGGAGGCCCCTATGGAGCGCGTCATCTTCAACGAGGATCACCACGCATTCCGGGCCAGTGCCAAGGAGTACTGCGACCGCTCGCTGGTGCCGCGGATGGAGCAGTTCCTCGAAGAGAAGACGATCGACCGGGCTGCCTGGCTCGAGGCCGGCAAGCAGGGTTTCCTCGGCCTGGACGTGCCGGAGGAGTACGGCGGTTCCAGCGTCGGCGACTACCGCTTCAACCAGGTGTTCGCCGAGGAGGTCTCGAAGGTCTCCGCGTCGCTGTCGAGCTGCTTCGGCATCCACTTCGACTGCGTCGCGCCGTACTTCGTCGACCTCGGCACCGAGGAGCAGAAGCAGCGCTGGCTGCCGAAGTTCTGCTCCGGTGAGTACGTCGCCGCGATCGCGATGACCGAGCCTTCGGGTGGATCCGACCTCGCCGCGCTCAAGACCACCGCGAAGAAGGCCGACGGCGGCTGGGTGCTGAACGGCTCGAAGACCTTCATCACCAACGGCGACATGGCCGATCTGGTCATCGTCGCCGCCCGGACCAGCCCGGAGAAGGGCGCGAAGGGCATCACGCTGTTCGTGGTCGAGGAGGGTATGGAGGGCTTCTCCCGCGGGCGGAAGCTGGACAAGGTCGGCCAGACCGAGTCCGGTACGTCGGAGCTGTTCTTCGAGGACCTGTTCATCGCCGACGACAACGTGCTCGGCGAGGTCGACCGCGGCTTCATCCACATGATGGAGCGGCTGGCCCAGGAGCGCGTCGGCGCCGCCGTCTCGAACATCGCGCACGCGACCCAGATCCTGGACGAGACCGTCGAGTACGTGAAGCAGCGCAAGGCGTTCGGCCAGTCGGTCGGCTCGTTCCAGTACAACAAGTTCCTGATCGCCGAGCTGGTCACGAAGGCCGAGGTCACCCAGGCGTACGTCGACAACGCGGTGGTCGCGCACGACGAGGACCGGCTGTCCGCCGTGGATGCGGCGAAGGTGAAGTGGTGGAGCGCCCACGTGCAGAACGAGATTCTGGACGCGTGTGTCCAGCTGCACGGCGGCTACGGGTACATGAACGAGTACCGGGTCGCGCGCGCCTGGCGGGACGCCCGGGTGACGAAGATCTGGGCCGGCTCGAACGAGATCATGAAGGAACTCATCGGCCGCGACTTGGGCCTGTGACAAGGCCTAGAGAGGAACAGCTGTGCCTGAAGCAGTGATCGTGTCCACGGCCCGTTCGCCGATCGGCCGCGCGTACAAGGGATCGATGACCACGATCCGGCCGGATGACCTCGCCGTACAGATGATCAAGGCGGCGGTCGACAAGGTCGGGCTGACCGGCGACCAGATCGAGGACCTCGCGCTCGGGTGTGCGGAGCCGCACGACGAGCACGGCGGCAACATGGCCCGCCGGGTGGCGATCCAGCTCGGCTGGGACAACACGCCGGCGACGACGGTCAACCGGTTCTGCGCGTCGTCGACGCAGACCGCGCGGATGGCCTTCCACGCGATCAAGTCCGGGGAGGGCGACATCTTCGTCAGCGCCGGGGTCGAGTGTGTGTCCCGGTACAAGAACTTCGGTTCCGCGGGCGTCGGTGACCCGAGCTCGTTCAACCAGGTCTTCACCGACGCGGTCGCGCGGACCGAGAAGTACGCCGAGACCAACGACATCTGGCACGACCCGCGCGAGGACGGGCAGATCCCGGACGTGTACATCGCGATGGGCCAGACGGCGGAGAACGTGGCCACGCTCAAGGGCATCACCCGGGCCGAGCAGGACGCGTTCGGCGTCCGCTCGCAGAACCTGGCCGAGAAGGCGATCGGCAACGGCTTCTTCGAGCGCGAGATCGTCCCCGTGACGCTGCCGGACGGGACCGTGATCAGCAAGGACGACGGACCGCGGGCGGGGACCACGCTCGAAGGTGTGAGCGGCCTGAAGCCGGTGTTCCGGCCGGACGGCACGGTCACCGCAGGCAACTGCTGCCCGCTGAACGACGGTGCCGCGGCGGTCGTGATCATGAGCGACACCAAGGCCCGCGAGCTCGGTCTCACCCCGCTGGCGCGGATCGTGTCGACCGGCGTCAGCGGTCTGTCGCCGGAGATCATGGGCCTCGGTCCGATCGAGGCGTCGAAGCAGGCGCTGGCCCGGGCCGGGATGAGCATCAACGACATCGACCTGGTCGAGATCAACGAGGCGTTCGCGGTCCAGGTGATCGGCTCGGCGCGCGAGCTCGGCATCGACGAGGACAAGCTGAACGTGCACGGCGGCGCGATCGCGCTCGGGCACCCATTCGGTTCGACCGGTGCGCGGATCATGACCACGCTCGTGAACGGGCTGCAGTTCGAGGACAAGCAGTTCGGGCTCGAGACGATGTGTGTCGGGGGTGGCCAGGGCATGGCCGTCGTACTCGAGCGCCTGAGCTGATGGGCCTCGAGAACCGTACGGCGATCGTCACCGGAGCCTCCCGGGGGATCGGGCTGGCGATCGCGCAGCGCCTGGTGGCCGATGGCGCTCGGGTGGTGATCACCGGCCGCACCCAGGAGACGCTCGACCAGGCGGTCGAGTCCCTCGGTGGTCGGAAGCACGCGCTCGCGGTGGCAGGCAATGCGGCGGACCCCACGCACCGGGGCACGGTCGTGGCTGCAGCGGTGGCGACGTACGGGTCGGTGGATCTGCTGGTGAACAACACCGGCATCAACCCGATCTACGGCAAGCTGCTCGACGTCGACCAGACCGTCGCGGCCAAGATGGTCGACACCAACGTGCTCGCCGCGATCGCGTGGGTGAAGGCCTGCCGCGACGCCTGGATGCGCGAGCACGGTGGCGCGATCGTCAACGTGTCCTCGCTGGCCGGTCTCTCGCCGTCGCCGGGCATCGGCTGGTACGGCGCGACCAAGGCGATGCTGTCCCGGGTCACCCAGGAGTTGGCGGTCGAGCTGGCTCCGGAGATCCGGGTCAACGCGGTGGCTCCGGCGGTGGTGAAGACCAAGTTCGCCGGAGCCCTCTACGAAGGACGTGAGGACAAGGTCGCGTCGACGTACCCCTTGCGTCGGTTGGGCCGGCCGGAGGACGTGGCCTCGCTGGTGTGGTTCCTGCTGTCCGACGAGGCGTCCTGGATCACCGGCCAGACCATCACCATCGACGGCGGCCTCACTCTCAACAACGGAATCGTCTAAGGCCGGCGACCCTGCCACCCGGCCAGCTGGTCGTACGGCGAAGCGGTGTCCGCGACGGGCACGACCGGGCCGAACGGGACATGCCCGCCGCGCTGATCGGCCGGGATGAACTGACGCACGAGCGGCAGGCTGTACTCGGCCAGTGAGTCGTCCAGCAGGTCGGTCCGGTTGGTCGCCTTGGCCAGATCCCACGAGTGCGTGGTGAGCTCGCCGGTGTAGGCAGCGATCGCGGCTGCTCCGGGCACCGTGGCCCAGGGGAGCGTGCAGATCTGCGTGAGCACCGCGTCGTTCGCCAGCGTGCTGTCGACCTTCGTACGGCGTTCCTTCCAGGTGCCCGGGAAGTCGTCGACGCCCTCGGTGACCGTTGGCAGGTCCAACGGGTTGCCGCCGGTGAGGCCGAGCTCGATCCGGCCGACGACCGTCATCAGGTGGCCGAGCAGGGTGCGAACGTCGTACTCCGGGCAGGGGGTCGGCAGGGTGAGTTCGTCGGCGCCGACGGTGTCGATCAGCGCCTGGGTCTGGTCCAGGGCGAGCACGAGCATCGGGCGAGGGTCGTTCGCGAAGTTGTTCATGGAGACAGCTTCGCGGGGTATATGAGACATCCTTTGTCGTATATCTTCGGAGGGTGCGAGCGGACCGGTTGTTGCAGATCATCCTGCTGTTACAGCGGCATCCGCGCCTGAGTGCGCGGGAGCTGGCTGAGCGGCTGGAGGTCTCGACGCGCACTGTCATGCGTGACATGGAGGCGTTGTCGGCGGCCGGCGTACCCGTCTACACCGAGCGCGGCCGCAACGGCGGGTGTGTGTTGCTGCCGGGGTATCGGGCTGATGTGAGTGGGCTGACGCCGCGGGAGGCGCAGGCGTTGTTCGCGTGGTCGGGGCGGGCTGCCTTGTCGGAGGAGCTCGGGCTGCGGGACGCGCTGCAGTCGGCCATGGGGAAGTTGTCGTCGACGTTGCCGCTTGCCCTGCAGGACGATGCTGATGCGTTGTCTGGCGCGATCGTGGTGGATCGGCGGCGGTGGTTCGCTGAGGCCGAAGACCACGGCGCGCTGCCGGTGTTGCGGCAGGCGGTGGTGGCGCAGCGTCGCGTGCGACTGCGGTATGCGTCGGCCAGTGCGGGACTGCAGAGTCGGACGGTCGATCCGTGGGGACTGGTCGAGCAGGCGGGGCGTTGGTACTTGGTCGCAGCCCATCGTGGGGCGGCGCGGATGTATCGGGTGTCGCGCGTCGAGCAGGTGGATGTGCTGGAGGAGACCGCCGTACGGCCGGAGGGGCTGGACGTACGCGCGGAGTGGGAGCGGCTGCGGTCCGGGCTCGAGCAGAACATGCCGGTCGGTGTCGACGTACTGGTGCGGATACGGCCGGACCGGGTCGAGATGGTGCGGCGGATCGCGACACCGATGCTGGCCAAGGGGTCCACCGCGCGCGACGTGCCGAGCGACGACGAGTGGCCGCACGTGCGTCTGCACTTCCGGGTCAGGGAAGCCGCGTGTGGGGTGTTGCTCGGGTTTGCGGGCGATGTCGAGGTGCTGGAGCCGGCTGAGCTGCGGTCCCGGATGTTGGAGCTCGCCGAGGCCGCCGTTGCGGTTTACCGCTGACGCTGGGCGTCGAAGGTCTGGCGGAGGATCGGTCCGTCCTCGTTGCGCCAGTGGAAGCTGGTGGCGGTGAGGTCGCTGAAAGTCCAACTGGTGTTGGCAGTCTGCGACGTCAGGGTGATCGTTTCGTCGGTCGCGTGCGCGATGAACGGCATCACGAACGCGGCCTTCGGACCCATCCAGGTGGAACGGAAGGCCTTCAGTTCAGGGTCGTAGATGCGGATCGACAGGCCCCATTCGCCGTCGCCGTCAGTCGCCCGGGCAGCCCGGCTCGGGGTGATCCAGATGTCGGCGACCGCACGGCCGTCGAGGGCCCAGGCGAAGTGCCATTCGCCTTGGGTCTGCCGGGTGACTTCGCCGTTCTCGTCGTACCAGCGGACGTCGAGATCCCAGCTGCCGATGAGTGGGGCGAAGGGCTGGAACGCTTCGGCGAAGTCCGGGCGGGGTGCGTCGGAGACCATCAAGCCGGCGAGAACCTGAGCGGCTTGGGCACCATCGGTAATCTGCATAAGGCCCATTTACTCCTGACGCCATCCAAGGGTCAAGAGTGAAAGTCGGACGCCCCGCCGCCGGTGACCACGTCGTGTCCCAGCACGATGGCACTTCCGGCGGTCGGGGCGATCAGTCCAACAGCACCGGGCAACTCTAGTGCCAGTCCACCGCACAGCAGAATCACAGGACGCGCGCAGGCGTTGCGATCACGTTGCTGTTGTCCTTTGATAATGCGTGGCGTCTCGAAGACGCCCTGGCTAGGGTCCGGGAGCATGATGAGACGGGTGAAGATCCGGGCGGCGGTCGGGGATGACGCCGAGGGTGTGGCGGCAGTCCGGCGGGCCGTCTATTCGTACAAGAGCATGTCGCCGGCGTCGGCCCGGCACATGATCACCGTGTCCGCGCCGGAGGAGCGGTTCCTCCCGCTGGTCGCCGAGGTCGATGACACCGTCGTCGCCTGGGGCTCGGCCGGGCTGAACGTCTGGACGAGCGAGCCTGGTCAGAGTGATCTGTCGATCTACGTGCATCCCCAACATCGCAAGCAGGGCATCGGTACGGCGCTCGCCGATCGGCTGCACCAGCACCTGACCGAGGTCGGCGCGATCCGGGTACGCGCGTTCGTGCATCCCGACGGCCTCGACTTCGCCCGGAACCTCGGGTACGACGGAACCCGCCGGCTGCACTACGCCGGCGTCGACGTCCGGTCGCTGCCACCGCAACCGCAGACCCCGGAGGGCATCGAGCTCGTCACGTTGGACCAGGTCGATCCGCGGCAGGCGTACACCGCCGACTCGATCGCGTCACTGGACGAGCCGAGTGACTCGCCGCTGGACGCGATCGCGTACGACCGTTGGCTGGAGGAGACCTGGCAGTCGCCCGGAATGGACAAGGCGCTCAGTGTCGCCGCGATGGCCGGTGACGAGATGGTCTGTTTCACCGTGATCGAGACCGACGGCGACCGGGCCTGGTCGGGCATGACCGGCACGATTCCGTCGTACCGGGGTCGCGGGCTGGCGAAGCTGGTCAAGTCCGTCGCCCTCCGACGGGCCGCCGCGGCCGGGATCACCCACGCCTACACCTCCAACGACGACGAGAACGGGCCGATGCTTGCCATCAACAACTGGCTTGGGTACGAGCGCGTCGAGACCGAGCTCGCGCTACTGCTGACGCTGGCGGGCTAGATGGCGGCAGCGGTCACCGTCGGCTTCGACCGGGTGCAGCACCTCGTCCGGGTCCACGTGATGCTCGGTGGGACGCCGTACCGCTTCCTCGTCGATACCGGGATCGGCCTGACCGTGGTCTCCTCGGCGGTCGCGCGGCGAGCCGTCGAGATCGGGGAGACGTTCACCGGGCGGCGGATGTCGGGGCAGTCAATCGAGACGCCACTGGTGCGGTTGCCGCTGGCCGAGCTCGGTGACTATCGGCTCGACGAGCACGTCGCGGGCGTCGCCGACCTCGGGGCCAGTGGCGGTCCGAACGGGTTCGACGGGATCCTCGGACCCGGCTTCTTCGAGCACCATGCGGTCACGACCGACCCGGACGCGGAGACGCTGACCGTGCAGCCGCGGGAGAGCTTCCAGGCGGACGGTCCGGAAGTGCCCCTCGACGTACGGCGTGAGTCGGTGTCGGCGGATCCGTTCGCCCAGCTGGTGTTGCCGAGCGGGCGGGAGATCTGCGTCGAGGTGGACAGCGGATCGGACAGCCTGATCCTCGACACCAGGTTCGCGGCCGACTGCGAGGTCGAGCTCGATGGTCCGGGCGTGGAGACGCGGACCGGGACCGACGAGACGGGCCACAACTGGACCCGGCACTGGGTCACGATCCCGGGCGATGTGCATCTTGTTGCAGCGCCGGAGACCGCTCAGGCCTCGCCACGGGTCCAGTTCCAGGGCATCATTCATGACGGTTTGGTCGGCGCGAGTTACCTCGACCGCTACCGGATGACCTTCGACGTAACGGGTTCTCGCCTGGTTCTCGCGGCCCGGTCACGCTGAGATCGAGCTGTAATCGGTTTCTCATCTGGTCTGCACCTGAATACGGTTATGGTCCGGGGGACTTGCTGGATGGGGGTTCGCGAGGAGATCGCATGGAGATCAGGGCGGCCGAAACAGGGGATGTAGAAGGCGCGATCGCGTTGCACGAGGCCAACGCGGCGTACCTGGTCGTGACGCGAGGGGCGCTGACTCGCAAGCTGGCGGTGCCGGCGGTTCCGGGGAGCGGAACGTTCGCCGCGGTGGACTCCGGTGAGGTGGTCGGGTGGGCGTCGACCGCGCTGATCGCTGGGTCGGATCCGCTGGACGGGCAGCTACGGGTGCTGGTCCGGCCGGACCACCGGCGCCGGGGCATCGGGGCCAAGTTGCTGGAGGCAACGCATGCCGACCTTCGGGCGGCCGGGGCAACCAGTGCGCGGGTGTTCGCCGATCCCGGGTCGGTGCAGTGGGCGGCGAGCTGGGGCTACCGGCAGACCCGGCAGGTGCACTACGCGGGCATCGATCCGCGGAAGGCGCCGGCCATCCCGGAGGTGCCGACCGGCGTCGAGCTGGTCCCGCTGGTGGAGGTCGACCCACGGAAGCTGTACGCGGCCGATGAAGTTGCCCAGCGCACCAAGCCGGGGGATGCCAAGATCACCTCCCGGCCGTACGAGGACTGGCTGGCCGACATCTGGGAGTCGCCGAACATGGTCCTCGACCTGAGCGTCGCGGCCCTGTACCAGGACGAGATCGTCGCGTTCACCCTGGGCCGCGGCGATCACACCCGGATCTGGTCCCAGATGACCGCGACGATGCCGGAGTACCGCGGCCGCGGCCTGGCCAAGCTGGTCAAGTCGGCCGCCCTGCATCGCGCCCGCGAAGCCGGCGTCCAGGGCGCCTACACCGCCAACTACGACGGCAACACCCCGATGATCGCCGTCAACGAATGGCTGGGCTACGACCGCGTGGCCACCCACGCGGTCATCATCTGCCCGCTCTAAGGAACCAGCAGTACGACGGTTTCGGCGACGCAGGCCGGTTTGGTCGAGTTCTCGAGCTCGATCACCCAGTTGAGGGAGACCTGGATACCGGCCGGGGTCTCGACGGCGTTGGCGATCGAGGCGCCGGCGCGGATGCGGCTGCCGACCGGGACGGGCGACGGGAAGCGGACCTTGTTGACGCCGTAGTTGAGCTTGGCGGTGACTCCGTTGATGGACAACAGCTCTTCACCGAAGCGCGCGATCAGGCTCAGGGTGAGGTAGCCGTGGGCGATGGTTCCGCCGTACGGGCCCTGCTTGGCGCGCTCGACGTCGACGTGGATCCACTGGTGGTCCCCGGTGGCGTCGGCGAACGTGTTCACCTGCTCCTGGGTGATCTCCAGCCAGTCGGTCTCGCCCAGTTGGGTGCCGACGGCATGCACGACCTCGTCGACACCGGTGAACGTCTGCGGCATTCGCTGCTCCTCTAGTGCGGTGTCCAGTTCCGGGGTCTAGTTCCGGGGTCTAGTTCCGGGGTCCGCCGGCGACGTACAGGACCTGACCCGAGACGAAGCCAGCCTCTTCGCTGCAGAAGAACGAGGCCGCGGCGGCGATGTCCTCCGGCTTGCCGGTCCGGTTCACCGGGATGGTCGCCGCCGTCGCCTTCTTGAACTCCTCGAAGTCGACTCCCACCCGGGCCGCGGTGGCCGCGGTCATGTCGGTCTCGATGAACCCGGGTGCGATCGCGTTCGCGGTGACGCCGAACTTGCCCAGCTCGATCGCCAGCGTCTTGGCCAGGCCCTGCAGACCGGCCTTCGCCGACGCGTAGTTCGCCTGGCCGCGGTTGCCCAGTGCCGAGGTGGAGGACAGGAAGACCATCCGGCCGTAGCCGGCGTCGACCATGTGCGCCTGGCAGGCCTTCGACATCAGGAAGCTGCCGCGCAGGTGGACCGACATGACCGTGTCCCAGTCGTCCTCGGACATCTTGAACAGCAGGTTGTCCCGCAGTACGCCGGCGTTGTTCACCAGGATCGTCGGTGCGCCGAGCTCGGCGACCACCCGTGCGACCGCGGCCGTGACCTGGTCGGACTTGCTCACATCGCAGCCGACCGCGATCGCCGTACCGCCGGCGTCGGTGATCGCCTTCACGGTGCCGGCGCAGGCGCCCTCGTCGAGGTCGAGGACGGCGACCGCGTTCCCGTCCGCGGCAAGCCGCTGCGCGACGGCCGCGCCGATTCCCCGGGCGGACCCGGTCACGATCGCCACTCGCTGCTCGCTCATCGCCCACTACTCCTTCGGTCCCGTGCTGTTGCCGGAGATGACATTACCCACGCTCTGTCACCCCGGCAGTACCGTGGATGCGATGATCGCCGTGTGGATCATCACAACCGCCATGTTTACTACTGTCCGCTCCGGTGGGGGGACATGGATGCCTTGGGCCACGTGAACAACGGCCGGTATGTCGATTACCTCCAAGACGCCCGTGTGGACTTCCTGTTCCGGACCGCCAAGGATCTCGGTGCCGACAACCTGGAGACCGGTCTGCTGGTCGCGCGGCACGAGGTGCAGTACCGCGCCCCGCTGCACTTCCGGGCCGAGCCGGTCCGGATCGAGCTGTGGATCAGCGAGATCAAGGCCGCGTCGTTCACCGTGGACTACGAGATCCTGGACGCCGAACCCGAGCGGACCACGTACGTCGAGGCGCGGACCCGGCTCGTCCCGTTCGACTTCGCCGCCAACCGCCTCCGCCGGATCACCCCGGTCGAACGCGAGGCCCTGTCGAAGCTGGTGGGCGCATGAGCTTCACGCATCCGGTCCTGGTCCGCTGGTCGGACATCGACTCGTACGACCACGTCAACAACGTCCGGTACTTCGACTACCTGCAGGAAGCCCGGATCGCGTTCCTGGCCGAGGTTCTCGGCACGCCGGCCGACCCGTTCTCCCAGCACCCGTGTGTCCTGGTCAGCCAGACGATCGACTATCTGCGCCCGATCCTGCTCCGGCATCCGCCGTACGACGTCGACGTCTGGGTGGACGCCGTCGGTACGTCGTCGTACACCCTCGGCTCGTGCATCGTCGACCGCAGCGGCGAGAGCGACGACGTGTACGCGAAAGCGGTCTCGGTGATCGTCGCCGTCGACCCGGAAACCCACGCCAAACGACCACTCTCAGACCCCGAAAGAGCAGCCCTGCTGAAGCACGTTGTGACGACTTGAGAGACTAGATCCGACATGACTGAGCAGCAGAGCTTCTATGACGCCGTCGGTGGGGCGGATGCCTTCCACCGGTTGGTGGCGGCGTTCTACCGCGGTGTGGCCGCCGACCCCGAACTACGCGCGCTGTACCCGGAGGAGGACCTCGGTCCGGCCGAGGTGCGCTTCCGGATGTTCCTGGAGCAGTACTGGGGTGGCCCCAAGACGTACTCCGAGCAGCGCGGACACCCGCGGCTGCGGATGCGGCACGCCCCGTTCGCCGTTACCCCGAGCGCCCGGGACAAGTGGCTCGGCCACATGCGCACCGCGCTGGACGAGCTCGCCCTGACACCTGAACAGGACGAGCAGATCTGGACCTACATGGTGATGGCGGCGCACAGCATGGTGAACACCGACGAACCGAACTACCCGGGCGCGATCGACGTGTCCGGCGCCTGAACCTCTCTCTAAGGAGACAACACGAGCATGGCAACCACGCGCACGGCCAAGGCCCACTGGGAAGGCTCGCTGATGGAGGGCGCCGGGCAGGTCGCCCTGGAGTCGTCCGGTGTCGGCACCTACGACGTGACCTGGGCCTCCCGGGCGAACGACGCGAACGGCAAGACCAGCCCCGAAGAGCTGATCGCCGCCGCGCACTCGACCTGCTTCTCGATGGCGCTGTCCCACGCCCTGGCCGGTGCCGGCAACGCGCCGGAGTCGATCGACACCCAGGCCGACGTCACCTTCCAGCCTGGCGAAGGCATCACCGGCATCAAGCTCTCCGTCAACGGCAAGGTCCCCGGCCTCACCGCCGACGAGTTCGCCGAGTTCGCCGAAGGCGCCAAGAAGAACTGCCCCGTCTCCCAGGCTCTCTCGGCCGTCCCGATCACCCTGGACGTAACCTTCACCGCCTGACCTGAGCCAACCATCGCGTCCGGTGCCCCTCCATGGGTCACCGGACGCGCTGGTTTACGGGTCAGCCCTCGTGGGTCACGGTGTCGTCTTCGGTGCGTTCGGTGGCGCTGCCTACGCCGGAGGAGGCGTTGCTGTTGGGGTCTCGGGTGGTGAGGTTGCCGACCCGGAGGACCTCGCCGTTGCGGACGTACCAGGTTGTGCCGTCCTCGCCGCGCAACGTCGTGATCCGCAGGCCGACCGCGACCACGACCCCGGTCGCCTTCTCCATGTCGATCAGGTCGCCGACGCCGTACTGGTCCTCGAAGATCATGAACACGCCGGCCAGGAAGTCCTTCACCAGCGTCTGCGCACCGAAGCCGAGCGCGACGCCGATGATGCTCGCGGACGCGATCACCGGCAGGATGTTGAATCCCAGCTCAGCGAGCACCATCACCACCAGTACGGCGCTCAGCACGATCGTGACCACGCTGGACAGCAGGGAAGCGATCGTCTCGGCGCGCTGCGTCCGGCGCTCGGTGGCCAAGGTGTTCTCGACGAAGCCCTGGCCGATCTTCGCCTTCGACAGGACCCCGGCGACGGCGCCGTTCCCGGTCCGGCGGGCGAACCGGCGGATCACCTTGTGCAGCACCCAGCGCAGCACGAAGAAACCGATGATCAGGCCGACGATCCGGGCCGGGACCACGATGATCTGGTCGGTCACCTCCAGCTTCCCGTCGTTACCCATCCGGAAGAACGTCGGAAAGGCCTCGGGAAGCGAAAACAGGGGGTGACTGACTGCGGACAGAAGGTAGCTGGTCAGAATAGGCATCTCGCCGCCCGATCTTAGTGAGTCCGACAAGGGGAGACGACTGCATGCCGAGCCGGCTGGATGACGAGTTGTCCAGACTCGTGAGCGCTGGTGTGCTGCGCCAGTACCAGGCCGACTCGATCCGGGACGCGGCGAACGCGGAGATCGACGCGGTGCTGGCGGACCCTGGACGGCCGCAGCCGAAGCCCGCGGCCCAGGAGCCGCCGGCCAAGCCCCGGACGCCGCAGCCAAGCACGCATTCGAACGCCCTGATCGAGGTCCTCGGCTACATCGGCGGCGCCCTGCTGCTCGGCGCGGTCGCACTGCTCACCCTCGCCAACTGGGGCGAGATGGGGCGGGCAGCGCGCATCAGCACCGGTACGAGCGCCGCGATCATCCTGCTCGGCGCATCCGTCGTACTCGCGCTGTTGCGCGGCCGTGGACAGCTCAGCTCGGCCCTCGCGTCGCTGGGCTGTTGTGTGGCCGGCTTCGCCACGTACGTCGCGATCGAAGGGGAGACCGGCCGGGTCGCCGGGGTGGCGGTCGCACTCGCCCTGGTCGCCGCCGGACTGTGGTGGCTGGCCGGGTCGTCGTTGCTAGTGGCAACTTTTGGGATCCTCGCGGTCGGTGTGTTGGTGATCACGGCAGATGTCCTGACTCCGGACACGGGGTCGGCCGCCAACAGCGCGGGCATCGCCGGGACCGGGTTCATCGTGGTCGCGTTCGTCTTCGGGATGCTCGGCCTGGTCCGGGACCAGGTGACCGCGTGGTCACTGGCCGGGGCGGCGATGTTCAGTTCGTCGATCTGCTGGCTGGTCCAGGAGCGTGGCGAAATCATGGCGCTGGCCGTCGGTACGGCGGGTCCGGCCGCACTCCTGGTCGCGTACGGTCGCCGGCGGCATTCGGCGTACGCCGTGGTTGCCTGCGCGATCCTGTTGGTGATCTGGCCGACCGCGCTGTACCAGCTCACCGACAACATGGGTGGCGTGGCGATCGGGCTGGTCGTCGCGAGTGCTGTGCTGCTGGTCGCCGTACTGATCCTCAGTCGCCGCCGCTCGAATGAGTAACACTGTGCCAGTAACACGCGCTGCATTGCGCGTTGTCGGTACTCATACGGCAGACTCGCTGAGGTGACTGCTCCCACTGCGGCCCTTGTCGAGCTGGCGGTTGCCCATGGCGTGGCGACGGAGTACTGGAACTGGCAGGGCGAGCATGTGATCGTCCCCAGTGAGGTTGTGTCCGCAGTACTCGCGGCACTCGGTGTGGACGCGTCGACACCGGACCGGGCCGCCGATGCGCTGGCCGAGCACCAGCAGGACCGCTGGCGTCGTACGCTGCCCGCCACTGTGGTGATGCGGGCGGGCTGGACGCCGTGGTTCGCCGTACACGTGCCGCATGGGTCCTCAGTTGAGGTCTGGGTCGATCTGGAAGACGGCGGTCAGCGGCGGGACATTCCGCAGCAGGAGCACCTGGTCGAGCCGCAGTGGGTCGACGGTGTGCAGATCGGTGAGGCGACGTTCCAGCTGCCGGGCGATCTGCCGCTCGGGTACCACCGGCTGTGTGCGCGCGTCGGGACCAGTCCGGAGATCTCCGTCAGCACGCTGATCGTGACGCCGCGCAAGCTGCAGCCGGAGAAGCTGCACCGCACCTGGGGCTGGGTCCTGCAGTTGTACTCGGTTCGCTCGCGCAGGTCCTGGGGGATCGGTGACCTGCACGACCTCGCCGACATCGCCGCCTGGTCAGCACACGACCTGGGTGCCGGCTTCGTCCTGGTCAACCCACTGCACGCTGCGGAGACGGCCGGCCGGATGGAGCCATCGCCGTACCTCCCGGCCTCGCGGCGCTTCAGCAACCCCATCTACCTCCGCATCGAGGACATCGACGAGTACGGCGACCTCGCGCCGGCCGAGCGGGATCGGGTCCGGGCTCTCAGCCTGCAGACCCGCGCACTGAGCGAGGACGCGAACGCACTGGACCGGGACACGGTCTGGGCGGCCAAGCGCGAGGCGCTGCAGGTTCTGTTCGGCGTCCGGCCGTCGATCGGCCGGATCGCGGAGTACGGCGCCTACTGTGACCGCGAGAGCCAAGGCCTGATCGATTTCGCCACCTGGGCCGCGATCGCGGACGTGCACGGGCCGGAGTGGAGCAAGTGGCCCGAGGAGCTGAGGGAACCGGGCGCACCAGCCGTTGTTGCCTTCCGCAACGAGAACCCGGACGCGGTGGAGTTCCACTGCTGGCTGCAGTGGCAGCTGGACGAGCAGCTCGCGCGGACCCAGTCGCGGGCGAAGGCGGCCGGCATGTCGCTGGGCGTCGTACACGATCTGGCTGTCGGCGTACATCCGGACGGTGCGGACGCGTGGGCGCTGCAGAGTGTGCTGGCGCAGGGCATCCACGTCGGTGCACCGCCGGATGCGTTCAACCAACAGGGGCAGGACTGGTCGCAGCCGCCGTGGCGTCCGAACGCGCTGGCCGAGACCGGGTACGCCGCTTGGCGGGACCTGGTCCGGGCGGAGATGCGGCACGGTGGTGGGCTGCGGATCGACCACATCCTCGGCATGTTCCGGCTCTGGTGGGTGACGTCGCCGGAGCGGCCGACCGAGGGCACCTATGTGCGCTACGACCACGAGGCGCTCATCGGCATCCTCGTCCTCGAGGCGACGCGCGCAGGGGTGACGGTGATCGGTGAGGACCTCGGCACGGTCGAGCCGTGGGTGCGCGACTACCTGACCGAGCGCGGCATCCTCGGTACGTCGGTGCTGTGGTTCGAGCGGGATCCACAAGGCAATCCGCTCGCCCCGGAGTTGTGGCGCGAGCTTTGCCTGGCAACCGTCACCACTCACGACCTCCCGCCGACAGCCGGCTACCTGGCCGGTGACCACGTCGAGCTGCGCAACCGGCTCGGCCTTCTGACCAGACCGGTCGCCGAAGAGCTCGCAGTGGACGAGGCCGAGCGTGACTCGTGGCTGAACGCATTGCGCGAGCGGCATCTGCTCCGGAACACCGATGGCGACGTCGAGCGCATCGTCGAGGCACTGCATCAGTACGTCGCGCACACACCGGCCAAGCTGGTTGGCGTCGCACTCACGGATGCCGTGGGGGAGCGTCGTACGCAGAACCAGCCGGGGACCACCGATGAGTACCCGAACTGGCGAGTGCCGCTCGGTGGGCCGGACGGGCAGCCGGTGATGGTCGAGGACCTTCCGAACAACCACCGACTCCGACGATTGATCGGCGCACTCAACATTTAGTAGTCAGGCGCTCACGAACGGTTGACAATAGATTTGAACGGTTGTTTTCTATTGGTCAACAAGAAGGCGCCTTCCTTCGCTGTCTCACCGCCCCAACAGTTGAAGGAGAACTTCGCATGCTGCTGCGCAATCGCAAGTTCAGCCTGTTCGGAATGGCCGCCGGTGCGCTCGCGCTGATGGTCAGCACGTCCGTTCCGTTGGCGTACGGGCACGGGTACACGACGACGCCGATCAGTCGCGCCAAGCACTGCGCGAACGGCACTGTCCAGAACTGCGGCGCGATCCAGTGGGAACCGCAGAGCACCGAAGGGCCGAAGGGCTTCCCGGCGCTGGGCCCTTCCGACGGCCTGCTGTGTTCGGCCGGCCTGTCGCAGTTCCATGAGCTGGACGACCAGCGCGGGGGAGCCTGGCCGGCGACCCAGTTGACGGCCGGGGCCGCCTACACGTTCAGCTGGCATCTGACCGCCGCGCACGCCACGACCGACTTCAAGTACTACATGACCAAGCAGGGCTGGGATCAGAACGCACCGCTGACCCGTTCGGCGCTCGATCTGAACCCGTTCCTGACCGTGGACATGGACGGCACGCGGCCGCCGAGCGACGTCTCGCACCCCGGAACGCTGCCGAGCGGCCGGACCGGACGGCACATGATCCTGGCGGTCTGGACCATCGAGGACACCGGCAACGCCTTCTATCAGTGCTCGGACGTTAATTTCTGATTCAACCGCACGTTTCGTGAATAACTTTCTTGGGAAGTGCACTCCTTGAAATAACCGCCCCATATTTCAAGGAGTGTCCCCATGAAGTCCGTACTCCGACGTGTCCTCATCCCCGTGGTCGCCGTACTGGCCGGCCTGCTGCCCGGTGTGGTGGCGGTCGAGCAGGCGTCCGCGCTGACCAAGATGACGCACTCGCAGGCGACCGCGATCTTCTCGGCCGCCGGTATCACCTGGTCGTCCAGCGGCAACTGCTCCGACTGGAACAACTCGACCTGTACGTCGTTCACCAACATCAACGACTCGACCGTGTACGGCGTCCGCACGCTGCGGCAGTCGAGTGGGTGCGCGATCCGGATCACCGGTGGGACCGAGACCGGCCACGCGAGTGGTACCTACAGCCACCGCAACGGGTACAAGGTCGACGTCGCGATCACCACGTGTGTCACCAACTACGTCCACAACAACTTCACCCGCATCGCCGACCGCGGCGACGGCTACCCCCAGTGGCGGTCGGGCGCCGGCAACATCTACGCCAACGAAGGCAACCACTGGGACATCACGTACTACAACTGCGGCGGCTGCTAAGAGCAAAAGACCAAAGAGCCGCGCTTCGCGCGGGTTGTGGTGGGAAGCAACTGCGGCGGTTGCTGAGGTTCTTGTAGGACGGGACTGCCCCAGGGTGGAGGCCCTGGGGCGGGCTCGGGTGGGGGAGTACTAGGCTTCGGGGCGTGATCACTGAAGTTTCTGGGCACACCGTGTTGGTGTTTGTCGGGATACCGGTGCTGGTGGCGTCCGTGCTGGCGTTGCTGGTGTTCGCGTCGTCCATCGCGCAGGGGCCGCGGTACCGGCCAGGTCTGTCCTGGTGGGCTCCGCCGGTCTGGATCAACGGTCCGACGGTGACCAAGCCCGACCCGGCCAACCTGCCTGAGCTGCCCGCCGGTCCGACGACCACCGCGACCGCCGGTGCCGGCGTCGCCCGTACGACCGGAGGCGCAAGTGCCAGCTGGTGACGCATTCACCCCGGACCAGCTCTACGACCTCGAGAAGGCGGTCCGGCACGCCGAGGAGGTCTCCGGCCTGCACTTCTCCGTGTACGTCGGTGGCGCGGACTCCGAGACCCGTCCGTTCGCCCTGGAGCTGCTGAACGAGCTGGACGACCCGGACCACACCGTCCTGGTGTACGTCGACCCCGCCGGCCGCCGGCTGGAGATCGTCACCGGCCCGGAGGCCAAGCGGCAGCTGTCGGACACCGCGGCCGGTCTGGCCGCGCTGACCATGCAGACGTCGTTCGCCGCCGGTGACCTCACCGGTGGCCTCGTCACCGGTGTCCAGCAGCTCGGCACGCACGCGCACCAGCCGCCGCTGCTGCACCACGCGAACGAACCGCACAAGCAGTGACCCAGGCCCTGCCGCCACACCGCATCGAGTTGGACGACGTCGTACTGCGTCCGTTCGTCGCGACTGACGAAGCGGCAGTGGCCGAAGCGATGCGGGACCCGGACATCCTCCGCTGGACCGCGGGTACGGCGGTCATCCGCACGCCCGCGGACCAGCGAGCCCGGGTTTGGCTGGAGCCGCGCATCAACGGCTGGTTGCGTGGCAACGCAGTGTTCGCCGTCGCGGACGCCGCAACGGACTACGTGCTCGCCACTGTGTCGATCCGCGACGTGAACCGGGTCCCGGATCAGGCGGTCGTCGCGTACTGGGTCAGCCCGGCCGCCCGCGGCCGCCGGCTCGCGGCCCGTGCACTCGACGCGGCTGCCAGCTGGGCGCTCGCACCCGACGGTCTCCGCCTACATCGGCTGTCGCTGGACCACTCACTCGTCAACGAGGGCTCGTGCCGCGTCGCCGTACGCGCAGGGTTCCGGCTGGAGGGCACCATGCGCGACTACTACGTCGAGCCCTCGGGCGAGCGCCATGACTCGCATCTGCACGCCCGGCTGGCGACAGATGCGGTGGATCAGCCGCCTGGAGCCGCAGCAGGCTCGTAGGTGGGGCAGGCCGGGTTGGCGTACGCACGCTGGGTCTTCGGCGCCAAGCATAAGTTGAGCATCTGCTCTGCTGTCTTCCCAGGGCCCAGGTAGACCACCCAGGTATTGACGACCGGAGCAAACGAGCTGTCCGCGACCCCCGGGTACTGCCCGTTCACCAGCATCGCCCGAGCGGGTACGCCGGCCTTGATCAGCCTCACCGCGGCACCCTTCGCGAGCTGGCTCGCGTCCATGCCGGCATCCGTCGGGTACTTGTCCAGCACCGCGATCCACTGCCCCCGCTTGAACACCGGTGACTCCGCACCCGTGTTCACCGGCGGCGGAGTCGTCGGTGCGACCTTCGGGGCCACCTTCGACGACTGCGGGTTGCGGTCCGCCTTGTTGGTGGTCGCGTCATCGGTCGCCACCGGCACCGACGGCGCCGCCGCACCGGCGTCCAGGCCCGTGCCTAGCCGCAGCCCGTCACCGCTCTCCGACGAGGTCGGCGATCCCTTGGTCAGGATGAACGCGAACACCGCGGCCAGCGCGGCCACCGCCACGACAAGCGCTCCGATCGCGCTGTGGGACCGCTTCTTCCGCGGTCGCCGCGGCGGAGCATCGCCGCGGCGTGCGGGATCCTGCTGTGCGGAGAGCTCGCGCGCGGAAGCGTCACGACGTGGCGGCTCGCTCTGACGTGCCTCGCTCTGGCGTGCCTCGCTGTGACGCGGTTCGCTGTGTCGCGAGGGAGCCTTGTGTGGCCGGCGAACCCCCCGGGCGGGCGGCTTCCGGTGATCGACGGGTGTCACGGCAAGGGCCCCTCCCCAGATTCCCTTGATGGCTGTTCGGCGCCAGCTTAAACCGAACGACCGAATAAGTGAGCGTCCTTCAGGTGGCGAGAATCCTCTTCTGTACAAGGGATCGCGGACCGCGCACATGCCCTCACCGTGTGCCGACGAGCAATCGTTTGATCCCTACAATCAGCACCCGCGCTGCCACTGTCCGGGGCCATGGACCTGACTAGGTGCCGGACGGAATGCCGTCGCGCCGGGGCCTGGGACGGGTGTCGAGGGCGTCGTCTAGCCAGCTGTCGATGTCGACGGCGGCGCTGAGGATGTGCTGCACGTACGCCGAGCGCTCATGGCTGAGGACCTCGAGTTCCCAGACGCAGGGCGCGGCACCGAGCGGGGCCGGACGCAGGTCGTCGACCTCCAGACCGCTGAAGATGCTGAGGCGGGACTGGAAGTCCTTGGCCCAGCTCTGCACGACCAGATAGACGCCGTCGTCGCCGAGATGCAGTACGACGACAGCCAGGCCGATCGCGCCCATCGCGTCGTCGAACTCGAGCTGCCGGGTCGCAGTGGCGCGAGCGGTCTCGACCATGCGGTCGTCCCACTGCCGTCCGCGGGCCGTGACGATGTAGGGCTTCACCAGACGGTGTGGATAGCGCCACGGCATCAACGGCGTGACCGGGCGGGGTCGGTACGCCTCTGCCAGTCCGGTCAGCGCAACAGCTGCCGCACCGGCCAAGGCGGGATCAGAGGCGGGCACCGACCCAGTCTTACCGCACAGAGGGCCGACACAACACTGCCGGTCTCAGCCGTAGTGGCTGAGACCGGCAGCGAGGAGGTCAGACGACGGTGTCCTTGGCCTGGGCTGCGATCGCCCGGGTGAGGTCGGCCTGGGCTTCACTGACGTAGCGCAGCGTCGGAGCGTCCACCGAGTCGGACTCGGCGGCCAGCCACGCGGTCAGGGAGTCCAGCGTCGACTGGTCGGGCAGATTGCGCGGTGACAGGTAGACGAGCACGTTCTCGCCCATGGACGAGCCGAGTCGTGTGTAGACGTCCTTGGCCGCGCCCAGGTATTTCTCGACGTACGGCCGGAGCAGGTCGTCCTGGCCGGGCTGCTGGAAGCCGATGATGGTCCGGAACTGCGTCTCGTTCGGGGTGTCCTCGGACTCCACCGCGATCCGCCAGGCGTCCGCCTTTGCCTCCGCGGTCGGCCGCGCGGCACGGGCCTGGGCGGCACGCTCCTGGCCGGTCATGGTGGTGTCGCGGGTCAGCTCGTCCTCGATCTCGTCCGCACCGATCCGGCCGAGCCGGGCCAGTGCCACGATCAGCGTCCAGCGCAGATCGGTGTCGACAACCAGGCCGGGTGGCAGGTCGCGGTCGTCCACCCAGGCGGCGAGCCGGTCGGCGCCGGACTCCGAGAAGACCGCCGAGCTGTATGCACGGGCGAAGGCGAGCTGGTGGTCACTGCCTGCCTCAGCGTCGGCGAGCAGCCCGGCCACCGCCTCCTCGAACTGAGCCCGCAGGGCGGGCCGGTTGGCGCGAGCGGCGTACGAGTTGATCGCCGTGGTTGCCTGGCCGAGCAGGGAGCGTACGCCGGTCAGGTCCGTCTCGGCCCGGATCCCGCGCAGCACGATGCCGACGTACTGGCTGGCCGGCATCTCCGCGTCCCGGGTCATGTCCCAGGCCGCACCCCAGGCCAGTGCCCGGGGCAACGACTCGGTGAACTGGTCGATCGACTCGACCAGGGTCGCCCGGGAGCGCTCGTCCAGCCGGATCTTGGCGTAGGTGAGGTCGTCGTCGTTCAGCAGGACCAGGTCCGGCTGGGCCGCACCGGTGAGCTCGGGCAGCTCGGTGCGCGGCCCGTCGATGTCCACCTCGAAGCGCTCGGTCCGGACCAGGCCCTCGTCCGTACGCCGGTACAGACCGACCGCCAGACGGTGCGGTCGCAGCACCGGGAACTTCTCCGTCGCGGTCTGCTCGATCGCGAACGACGTGAACGCACCGGACGAGTCGACCGCGAAGTCGGCGCGCAGCGTGTTCACACCGGCGGTCCGCAGCCAGCGCTCGGTCCAGTCGTCCAGGTCGCGGCCAGATGCCTTCTCCAGCGGCTTGAGCAGGTCCGTCAGCTCGGTGTTCCCGAACGCGTGGTCGGCGAAGTACTCCTTCAGCGCGGTGATGAACGTGTCCTCACCGACGAACGCGACCAGCTGCCGCAGCGTGGACGCGCCCTTGGCGTAGGTGATGCCGTCGAAGTTCACCTCGACCGCGTGGAAGTCGACCATGTCGGCCGCGATCGGGTGGGTCGAGGGCAGCTGGTCCTGGCGGTAGGCCCAGTTCTTCCGGGCGTTGCAGAACGTCGTCCAGGCACCGGCGTACTTGGTCGTCGCGACCGCCTGCGCCCAGTGGCTGGCCCACTCGGCGAACGACTCGTTCAGCCACAGGTCGTCCCACCAGGTCATCGTGACCAGGTCGCCGAACCACATGTGCGCGAGCTCGTGCAGCACCGTGTTGGCGCGGGCTTCCAGCTCCGCGTGGGTGGTGCGGCTGCGGAACAGGTACTCGTCCCGCAGCGTCACGCAGCCCGCGTTCTCCATCGCGCCCATGTTGTACTCCGGCACGAACGCCTGGTCGTACTTGTGGAACGGGTACGGCGTACCGAAGGCGTTCTCGAACAGCTCGAAGCCCTGCTTGGTCACCTCGAACAGGTCCTCGACGTCCAGTGCGTCCTTCAGCGATGGACGACACAGCAGCGACAGCGGGTACGTCCCGTTGGCGCCCTCGTAGGAGTCCGTGACGACGTGGTACGGCCCGGCCACCACCGCGGTGATGTACGTCGAGATCCGCTCGGTCGGCGGGAACTCCCAGCGGGCCAGCTCCTCACCGCTGTCACCCTGGTACGGCGTGGGCTCCGGAGTCGGAGCGTTCGAGATGACGACCCAGCGGGCCGGCGCGGAGACGGTGAAGGTGAACGGGGCCTTGAGGTTCGGCTGCTCGAAAGTGGTGAACACGCGGCGCGCGTCCGGGACCTCGAACTGGGTGTAGAGGTAGGTCTCCTTGTCGGCCGGGTCGACCGAGCGGTGCAGCCCTTCACCGGTGCGCGAGTAGAGGCAGTCGGCGACCACGGTCAGCTCGTTGCGGTCGGCGAGCCCGTCCAACTGGATGCGGGCACCGTCGTACACCGTGTCCGGGTCGAGCGCCTTGCCGTTCAGCGTCACCGTGCGGATCTTGTCCGCGATCAGGTCGGCGAAGGTGCTCGCGCCGGCCTCGGCGGCGAACGTGATGGTGGTCACCGACGGGAACGTCGGGGCGCCGGCCGGGGCGTTGGTCAGGTCCAGCTCGACGGTGTAGCTGACGTCACTGACCACGCCGGCGCGGGTACGCGCCTCGTCGCGCGTGAGGTTGGTTCCAGGCATATCGGCATCCTATGCACCCGGTAACCGGCTTGGCCGACGGTTTCCCCGCGACATCGGTCATTGGATACCAAGCCGGTATCAACGATTCTTCAATTTTGTATGATCGAGAACATGACTGCCTCCGCTGATTTCTGGTTCGACCCGGCCTGCCCCTGGGCCTGGATGACGTCTCGCTGGATGCTCGAGGTCGAGCAGGCGCGCGATGTGAAGACGACCTGGCACGTGATGAGCCTGGCCATCCTGAACGACGAACGTATGGAGCACGACGAGAACTGGGACCGCCTGATCGGCCGGGTCCGGGTGCTGATCGCCGCCGAGCAGGCGCACGGCAACGAGGTGCTGCTGCCGCTGTACACCGCGCTCGGCCGCCGGATCCACAACGAGGGTCGTGGTGGCAAGGACGACGCCGTACTGGCCGAGGCCCTCGAAGAGGTCGGCCTGCCCGCCTCGCTGCTCGAGGCCGCCGGCTCCGACCGGTACGACGACGCCCTGCGCAAGTCGCACCTCGCCGGCATGGACCTGGTCGGCATGGAGGTCGGTACGCCGGTCATCGCCGTCGAAGGCACCGCGTTCTTCGGCCCGGTCGTGACACCCGCACCGAAGGGTGAGGCGGCCGGAAAGCTGTGGGACGGCGTCCGGCTGGTGGCGGGAACCGAGGGATTCTTCGAGATCAAGCGCACGCGGGACCGCGGCCCGGTCTTCGACTGATCGACCCGGCCGATTGATTCGTTCTGTGGTTCAAAGCTTGCCTCGGGCCACCTGGGACGGTGAAGGTTGCTCACCAAAGAACTCGTCAAATGGTGAGTAGGTTCCAGATGACCCTGCGTGATCAGCTGCCCGGGCCAAGTGCCGCGGTCGTCACTCCGGCCGGAGTGACGGCCGGCATCGCGGTTTTCGACCGCCGGGCCGGGCAGCTCGTCCAGCAGTTCAACGCCGATCATCAGTTCCGGACGGCGTCGGTGGTGAAGCTGCTGATCGTGCTCGACCTGCTCTGGGACCGCGGACCGGCGTACGACGTGCCGCCCGCGGACCGGACCCGGCTCGAGCTGATGCTGCGCAGCAGTGACGACGATGCCGCGAGCTACTACTGGGATCACCTCGGTGGCGCGGCCATCGTGGACCGGATGGTGGAGCGGCTCGGCCTGACCCATACGGCCGGGCCGCCCGCCACCCATCCGGGCTTCTGGGGGTACGTCGCGATCACACCGTCGGACACTGTCCGGATCTACCAGTACCTCCTGGACAGTGCTCCGGCGTCGGTGCGCGAGTTCGTGATGGGCGAGCTGCACCTGGCCACCCGCAACGGCACTGATGGCTTCGACCAGTACTTCGGGATCGCTTCGGCCTTCGACCCGCCCTTCAGCATCAAACAAGGCTGGTCCGGCTTCCTGGGCGCGAGCGGTTACCGCAAGGACCGTGCCAAGCCGGAGTCCCTCGTCGACCTCGTCAACGAGGCACTCCACACCACCGGGACCGTCGGGCCGGATGATCGGACCATCGTCGCGGTGTACACGTTGCATCCGTCCGGGACGCCGTACGAGCAGGCGTACGCCGACGTGACCCGGCTGACCGCGACTCTGACAGTGCCGGGCGCCGTACGCGCTCGAAACGGCGGACAGTAGATTGCTCGCCATGCGAGTGCACATCGGCTCCGACCACGCCGGCTTCGAACTGAAGAACCACCTGGTCCAGCACCTCATCGCTGCCGGGCACGACGTCCAGGACCACGGCCCCGCCGTGTACGACGCCGTCGACGACTATCCGCCGTACTGCCTGCGCACCGGGCAGGCAGTGGTCGACGATCCGGGCAGTCTGGGCATCGTGATCGGTGGCTCGGGCAACGGCGAGCAGATCGCCGCCAACAAGGTGAAGGGGGTCCGGGCGATCCTGGCCTGGAGCACCGACACCGCACGGCTCGGCCGCGAGCACAACAACGCCAACGTGATCAGTGTCGGCGGCCGGATGCACTCCCAGGAGGAGGCGACCGGATTCGTCGAGACGTTCCTGGCCACCGACTACTCTTGCGAGGAGCGGCACACCCGCCGGATCGACATGCTGTCGGCCTACGAGTCGACCGGCGAACTCCCGCCGGTCTGACCCTCGGACGGATCGTCGGTGGTCGTTGCGGTCGGCCGGCGCTTGACCGGTTGGCGCGGACGGGACACGTCGCGGGCGCGCATCGACCGGCCGATCCCGACCACTGCCGGAGTGGGCGGACCACTCCGCCCCTTGGCGCCTTGCGCTCCACCTGTTGTCCCCATATGAGGAATCATGCCTGAAGGTCATACGCTGCACCGCTTGGCGAACGACGTCTGGGACGCGTTCGGCGGCCGTCCGGTCCAGGCGTCCAGTCCGCAGCTCCGGTTCGTCGACGGCGCCGCACTGCTGACCGGGCACGTACTGCGGCAGACCGAGGCACACGGCAAGCACTTCCTCGCCGACTTCGAAGGCGCCGGCTGGCTGCACATCCACCTCGGCCTGATCGGCAAGATGGACATCAGCCCCGCACCGGTCCCAGAGCCGGTCGGCCAGGTCCGGCTCCGCCTCCAGAACGCGACGTCGTACGCCGATCTGCGCGGAGCGACCGTGTGTGAGGTGCTGACCGACGGCGAACGCGAGACGCTGATCGCACGGCTCGGTCCGGATCCGCTGCGCGACGATGCGGATCCCGAGCTGGCCTGGAAACGGATCCATCGCAGCAAGCTGCCGATCGGCCAGTTGCTGATGGACCAAGCGGTGCTCAGCGGCGTTGGCAACGTCTACCGTGCCGAGGTGCTGTTCCGGGCGAAGCTGCACCCGATGACGCATGGCAACGTCGTCAAGAAGCGTGAGTGGCAGGGCATGTGGGACGACCTGCTCGCGCTGATGAAGTACGGCGTCGAGACCGGGCGGATCGATACCGTCGCCGACGACCACACTCCGGAAGCGATGGGACGTGACCCACGGCGTGACGATCATGGTGGCGAGGTGTACGTCTACCGGCGGCAGGGGCAGCGGTGCTATGTCTGTCATTCGGTGATCCGGACCGAGCTGCTGGCCGGGCGCAATCTGTTCTGGTGCCCGAAGTGCCAGCGCACCGGACTCACCCGCAAGAACTGACAGTTATCAGTTGGATGACGACGTGATGCGCGGACCGGACGGTGCCGTTATGTTCATCTCACCATGAGGTCGAGCGGCGGATTCGCTGAACTGCGACGGGTCGGCCGCCGGGTCGATTCGCTGATGCGTCGCGTCTACCGTCGCGCGCGCCGATCACACCAGATGGCGTTCGCCACGCTGGTTCTGATCACTCTGATCTTTGCCTTCGGCAGCCTGGTCTGGCCCCAGCTGTTCCCGGCCTCGTTGCTGATCATCCCGCTGCTGCTCGGCGGTCTACTGGTCCGCTTCCGCCAGTTGCTCGTGCAGACCCTGGTCACGGTGGTCGCCGGTTCGTACGTCGTCCTGTCGCGACCTGGTCCGATCCCGAAGACCGGGTTCGTGCTGGTGCTGATCGTGGTCGGGTGGATCGTCATCACCGGAGCCAGAGTGCGCAGCCGGCTCGGCGTACCAGGCACTCGCGGCGAGTCGATGCTGATGGAGCTGCGCGACACCCTCACCGCACAAGGCGAAATGCCGACGCTTCCGGCCGGGTGGCTGGTCGAGGTGGCGATCCAGTCCGCCGGTGGGTCCACGTTCTCGGGTGACTTCGTCGTGTCGACGACTCGTGACGAGGTGCTCGAGGTCGCGCTGGTCGATGTCTCGGGCAAGGGAATCGACGCGGGGACCCGGGCACTGCTGTTGTCGGGTGCGTTCGGCGGCCTGCTCGGCGTCGTACCGGTCGAGCAGTTCCTGCCGTCGGCGAACCGATACTTGCGCCGGCAGGACTGGGACGACGACTTCGCCACGGTCGTCCATGTCGCGATCGACCTGCGGACCGGGGACTTCGACGTACGCACGGCTGGGCATCCGCCGGCGATTCAGTTCGACGCGTGGTCGGGGCGGTGGCAGACCGTGGACACGGACGGGCCCTTGCTCGGGCTGATGGAGACGCCGGAGTTCGAGGTGAGCCACGGGCAGCTGAGGCTCGGCGACGCGATCTTCCTCTACAGCGACGGCATGGTCGAGACGCCGCGGCGCGATATCGGCCGCGGTACCGACCGCCTGATCGGGCACGCGGAACGCCTTGTCGGACAGGGCTTCCAGGGCGGAGCGGCCGACCTGGTCGCGTCCGCGGGCGGGCCTGGAGACGACTCGGCGATCGTCGTCATCCACCGGATGGCCCACGGGTGACGGATTTGTCCCACTGATGGCGTAGCGTGCTCGCTCGTGACGATCGACGGGCTGGGCGACTCCTTCGGTTCCGCTGTTGACCGGGCCGCGCCGGACGTGTCGTTCGAGGAACTGGTCGCGCTGATGCCGGACGCCGTCCGCGCGGTGTTCCCACCGGACCGGTGGCAGCTGGAGAAGCTGTGGGCGCTCGACCTGAAGGTCGAACCGGTCGAGGTCGCGGACCTGGTCTGGATGTTCGACCTGCCGCTGTGGCAGTTGGGCGGCGAACGGTTCAAGGTGACGCCGAACCAGATCGCCGAGACGCCGATGAACTTCCGCGCCCACTACCAACGCGTGATGGACGCGGACCTCGATCACCCGATCAACCTGGTCGCTTACCGCGGCCGGCTGGTCGTCCTCGACGGGATGCACCGGCTGCTCAAGGCGCACTTCCTCCGCCGCCGCTGGATCGAGGCGACCATCGCCACCGCCACCCAGTTGCAAGCCTGCGCTCCCGCCTAGGCAGCCGGACTGGCAGGCTAGGCGCATGGAGAGCAGGGTGGAACGAGAGGTGTACGTGGAGGCACGGCCGGAGGTGGTCTGGAGCGCGGTGACGCAGGCAGACATCGTCGCCCGGTGGTACGCGTTCGGTGGCGCTGAGATCGACCTCAAGCCCGGCGGACGGTTGGTGCTGCGATGGGACGAGCACGGGGACTTCCTCGGCTTCGTCGAGAAGGTCGAACCGGGCCGCCGCTTCGTCTATCGGTACGCCGTGGTCCCCGGAGTCGAGCCGACTCCGGCGAACTCGAACCAGGTCGAGTTCACCCTCACGCCCGAGGCCGAAGGCACCCGGCTGCAACTAGTTGAATCAGGCTTCGAACTGCCCGAGGCGGAGCGAACCGAGCACGCCGCGCAGGCGGAGCAGGCGTGGGACGGCTCACTCGCCGCCCTGGCCGAACTGGTGCCCACGCTCTGAACCGACAGGCGAACGGATTGTCGATGATGACGCATCACCGATTAGGATCGGTGATATGACAGCCAACAACGACGAGTACGCACCGAGTACCGCTGGGTGGGTCCGGGACCAGGTCGACAAGGTCACCGCGGCCGGCACCACCGATGTGGTCGATATCAAGGGCATGCCGGTAGTGCTGCTGACCATGCGCGGCGCCAAGTCCGGCAAGATCCGCAAGGTCCCGTTGATGCGGGTCGAGCACAACGGGGTCTACGCCGCGGTGGCGTCGCTCGGCGGTGCGCCGAAGCACCCCGTCTGGTACTTCAACCTCAAGGCCGACCCGAAGCTCACCCTGCAGGACGGTGATGTCACCAAGGAGTACGTCGCCCGCGAGATCGAGGGCGCCGAGTACGACGAGTGGTGGCCGCGGGCCGTCGCCGCGTACCCGCCGTACGCCGAGTACCAGACCAAGACCACGCGGAAGATCCCGCTGTTCCTGCTCGACCCGGTCCGCTAGGGCGCGGAGTCAGCAGCCACGCCCAGGTAGCTGAGCCAGACCATGACGGTTCCGGCGGCGACCTTGAGGACGCCGTCGGACACCCACAGGGCCCGGTAGGGGATACCCGGGACGAGCAGGCCGAGGCCCGCGTTCAGGATGCAGAGCAGGCCGAGCAGCCCGCAGATCGGGCCGTGCGAGAACGCGAGGATCAGGAAGTGGACCCCGACCACGAGCAGGATCCACAACCAGAACTCGCGTGACTCGCGGTCCGGAACCTTGGCCACGACCAGGTTGACCAGTCCGACCTCGACCACGACGCCGATGCCGAAGGCGACGTACTGGTAGATCGCCGGGTAGCCGAGGCCGGAGAAGACGGTCTTGGTGATGCCGCCGACCATCAGGACGAGCACGGACACAGCGGCGCCGGTGATCAGACCGGGCAGCAGCCAGCTGCGGCCGCCGGCGCCGCCGACGATCAGCCCGAGGCCGACCAGGACGAGCAGGGCGCCGCCGCCGCGCATCAACGGGAACGTCCGGGCCATCCCCGTAAGGTCTGTGAATAGATCCACGCGGGAACGGTACAGGCTGAACGGCCGGAACTGCCTCCTGTGAGACGCTGGGCCTCGGCCTGGTTTCAGTGACCTGGCACGGCGCGCTGCGCCGACCGAGTTCGGGGAGTTGTCCTGACCACACACGACGCGGTGCGGGAACCGTTCGTCGGGTCGACGCGGTTGCGTCTGGCCGGACTGGCACTGCATGCCTATACCGCGAGCGGAACGGTGCTCGCGCTGCTGATCGTCATCGCCGCCATCGACGGCGACGCCGTCCGCGCGCTCTGGCTGGGCCTGGCGGCCCTGGTGATCGACGGAACCGACGGGATGCTCGCGCGCCGGCTGCGGGTGAAGGAAACGATTCCGTGGTTCGACGGCGCGATGCTCGACAACATCGTCGACTACCTCACCTACGCGTTCGCCCCGATCGTGCTGCTCTGGACCGGGCACTACCTGCCGAACGGCGTCTGGGGCGGGATCCTGGCCGCGCTGCCGTTGCTTGCCTCCAGCTACCAGTTCTGCCGGGTCGACGCGAAGACCGACGACCACTTCTTCCTCGGTTTCCCGAGCTACTGGAACGTGGTCGCGTTCTACGTGGTCGTGCTCGGCCTCAGCCCGTTCAGCACCGGCCTGATCCTGGTCGTCTGCTCGGTGCTGGTGTTCATCCCGGTGAAGTACGTCTACCCGTCCCGGACCAAGGCGTTCCGCTCGATGAACCTGCTGACGACCGCGATCTGGCTTGCGGCGTACGCCGTACTCCTGGCCCAGATGCCGAACCCGAACCCGGTCGTGGTCGCGGTCTCGCTGGCCTACCTCCTGTACTACGGCATCCTCAGCCTGTACCTCACCTTCTGGGTCCCGCGGCGCAAGGTCGGCTGAGGTGGTCCTTGGTCTCGGCGCGGCACTCGGTGCCGCGGTGCTCTTCGGCGTCGCCTCGATCCTGCAGGCGGTCGGTTCCCGGAAGGTCCCGACCGAGTCGGAGCTCGACCCGCGCCGGCTCGGCGGGTTCGTGGTCGCGCTGCTCAAGCAGCCTGCGTTCCTTGGTGCGCTGGTCTTGAACCTGGCCGGCTTCGGTCTGCACTTTGTTGCTCTGCGCCTCCTTCCGCTGTACCTGGCTCAGGCGGGAATTGCGGCCAGTCTGGTCGTTACTGCTCTGCTCGCTACTCGGTTGATGTCTGATCAGCTGAGTGCGTTGGAGTGGTCAGCGGTGATCGCGGTCTGCGTCGGTCTGGGGCTGCTGGCTGTGTCGGCCGGCGACGCCGGCGACAGCGACAAGCACCACGGTCTGACGGTTGGCCTCATCATCGGTCTGGTCGTGATCGCGGTCCTCGGTGCGCTTGCCAGCCGGTCGAGGCATGGCGTGTCGACGGCTCTGCTGGGGTTGCTCGCCGGTCTTGGGTACGCCGGGGTCGCGATCTCGGCGCGGTTGCTCCAGGACGGATCTGTCGGCGAGCTGCTCCGCGGGCCGACGACGTACACCTTGCCGATCAGTGGGGCGCTGGCGTTCATCCTTTATTCGTTGGCGTTGCAGCGTGGCTCGGTGACGCTCGCAACCACCCCGATGATCGCTCTCCAGACCATCACCCCGTCCGCCGTAGGCGTCTTCGTCCTCGACGACGCGGTCCGTTCCGGTTGGTGGCCCGGCGCCATCGCCGGCTTCCTCCTCACGGCCGTCGGTGCGCTGATCCTGGTCCGCTTCGAATCCGTCAAAGCCTGACGGTTTCCTGCGGTTCCGGGGAGGGCATGGCTTCTACACAACCCGCCCCTGGAGGACCGCCCCATGCTCATCAGGATTCTTGCTGCCTCAGTGTTGCTTCTGACCTCTGTCTCGGTACCTGCTGCCGCTGAGGCTCCACCCTCGGATCCGGCGCGTGCCGAGCTGCGGGGGATGGTGGAGAACGTGAGCGGAGCGACCGGCAAGAGGTACGCCGTACACGACGATGCCGGCCACGTGATGGACACGGTCAAGATCATCCAGGACACGACCGGCGGCTACCTCGCCGTCTCGCACCACCTGGCGGCCGACGGGCACTTCCGGGTCAATCTCGCCACCTCGACCGACCTGCTCAGCTGGCACTGGGTTCGCGAACTGGCGGGGAGCAACACCGGCCCCGCGTCCCAGCCGACGATCGTGCAGGCCTCCAACGGAGGCTTCGTACTGGCGTGGGAGCAGGAGCAACCCGGCGGCGGCAACAACCACCTCGCCATCCGGTACTACGCCAGCCGCGCCGACCTTCTGGCCGGCAACGTGGCCCGGTCCTTCGACGCGTCCCGCCAACTGTCGTCGTGCGCGGAGGGTACGCCGAACATCTACAGCGTCACGCTCTCTCCCGACATCGACCACTCGACCATCGACGTCGGCGGGCACTACTGGTGGAACTGCGACCGGGACCGGCAGCAACGCGGACGGCTCACCAACTTCAGTTCGTGGAGCACGTCGGCCCAACCGAACTACGACAACGCGCTCCTCTACTGGGGCGTCGGCGGCAACATCGGTGACCGCGACCAGGCCGTCTTCCGCGGTTTCAGCTTCGGCCTGATCGAGGGGCAGTACGCGAAGGGCGACTTCGGTTCGTGGCGGACGTTCGTGTACGACTACCAGACCGGCAACGCGGACCAAACCGCCATCCACACTGACGGCGGCAGCACGGCCTTCGCCAACCCGACGATCACCGCGCTCCGGGCCCCGAACGGCCAGCCCGCGATCCTCACCACGCTCTTCATCCCCAGCCAAGGCGCAGCCGCGGGCGAATCGGGCGAACTCATCTACTACCACACCTACTGACGCTGTGTGGTGAGGAACTGTCGGGGGCCCTCGGTAGGTTGATCGTGTGTTGACCACCTTGGCGGTCGAGAACTACCGGTCGTTGCGGCGGGTGGTGATGCCGCTGCGGCGGTTGAACGTCGTGACCGGGGCGAACGGGACGGGGAAGTCGAGCCTGTACCGGGCGCTCCGGCTCCTCGCCGACGCGTCTCGCAACGGCGCGATCGCGGCGCTCGCTCGTGAGGGCGGGCTGCCGTCGACGCTGTGGGCCGGGCCGGAGCAGGTCCGCAAGGATCGGCCGGTGCAGGGGACCGTCCGGACCGGGCCGGTTGCGTTGCGGATGGGATTCGCCTCGGACGACTACGGCTACGCGATGGACTTCGGCCTGCCGCGTCCGACCGACAGCGCATTCCACCTCGACCCGGAGATCAAACGGGAGTCGCTGTGGGCCGGACCGTTCCTGCGACCTGCCTCGCTGTTGATGGAGCGGGTCAACGGCCGAGTGCGCATCCGGGGCGATGACGGCAAGTGGCAGGACGGCGGTCACGTACTGCAGACCTTCGACAGCATGCTCAGCGAGTTCGCCGATCCGCAGCGGGCGCCGGAACTGCTCGCACTACGCGAGCGAATCCGGGCCTGGCGGTTCTACGACCACCTGCGCACCGATGCGGACGCTCCCGCCCGAAGAGCACAGATCGGCACACGTACGCCGATCCTCGATCCTGACGGCGCTGATCTCGCCGCCGCGCTGCAGACGATCCGCGAGATCAGTCCGAAGGGAGTGCTCGAGGAGGCGATCGAGCTCGCGTTCCCGGGCAGCCACGTGGAGATCGTCAACGCCGCCGGACGATTCGAGCTCGCATTCCGCCAGCACGGTCTCCTGCGCCCCTTGTCGAGCGCGGAGCTCTCAGACGGCACCCTCAGGTACCTCCTCTGGGTGGCAGCCCTCCTCACGCCGCGACCTCCCGAGCTGCTGGTCCTCAACGAACCCGAGACCAGCCTGCACCCAGATCTCCTGCCGGCGTTGGCGAATCTAGTAGTGACCGCCTCGAAGGGCGCCCAGGTAATCGTGGTAACCCACTCCCGCCCCTTCGTAGCCTCTCTCGAAGCCCTGGCCGACGACCTACACACCCTCGAACTACTCAAAGCCCAAGGCGCCACCGCCCTCGCCCACCAACACCCCCTAGAAGAACCCCCCTGGAAATGGCCCACCCGCTAACCCCCTAAAGCTGGGCATATCCGCATCCCTCAGAGCTGCAGTCCGCCTGATGATCCCTACCCCACAGCACTAGATCGCGCCCGAGCAGCCGGGTGGTGACGACGAGGCGGCGTTGGAGCCGACGCGGCACGGTCGACGGCAAGGCGAGAAACGTCTCCGGCAGCACCGCCAGTGAGCTGGATACCTGCTCACCATCGGACATGACCAGAAGTGCCCGGCACTGCCACCAGCTGATCGGTCCATCCTCGCTCGGCCAGTAGTACTCGGCCGGATCGGGGAACAGGAAGTGCACGGCAGTTGCGTCGAGGTGCGCCCGCAACCACGAACTGTCGGAACCTAAGCCCAGCCGTAGCTCCCCGGCTTCTCGATGCAGTGCAACGATCCCGTCAGCATTAAGGGCTTTGAGTACGAACGCCTGCCGAGGAAGCGGCTCGCACCCAGCCGGCACCTTAACCGGCCAGCCGACCAAGCTACTGATCCGTTGACGAGAGCTAAGTCTGGGAACGCCTCTGCGCGGCTCCGGCAGCGCAGCCGGAGGCATCCACCGGTGCCCGGACTTTTCGACCTGGTCGGTGATCCAGGCCTGCCCCTCCGGTCCGCAGGTGTTCCAGGTCCAACTCATCGGCCGTTCTTCCAGCGCGCGTTCTCGCCGGCTTAACGGCCTCGCACGCCTCGGCAGCCTGGCAGGAGCTCGAACGACGTGCGGCAAGTTGTGAACGAGGTCAGCCAGAAACCTGATGTGCTCCAGCGCCTGACCAGGCGCACGCTCGTCCGGCCTCTGACTGGCCTGGAACGCCGCGAGGCGGATCTCGGCCAGCGCAGCGCTGAGCAGCAATTCAGCCACCCGCCGGTCGTCGATCCACCCCATGCCCGCGAGCATAACCACGGCGCAAACACCGTCCTTCCGATGGAGCTCTGCGTGGTTGGTCTCTGTGCGTAAGGACAGGTAGTGGTCGCGGTTTGGGGGGAGGGGGTGGAGGATTCGCGCTCAGGCGGGCGGATGCGTAGACGACTACGTCCTGTTCTTAGGTACGCCGAAAGCAGAGCGGGCGCGTGGGAGATCCCACGCGCCCGCTGAGCAACCAGTAGATGGCTAGGCCAGGGAGTCTTCCCAGGCTTGGTGTAGGCCGGCGTAGTGGCCGCTGGCGGTGACCAAGTCGTTCGGGGCGCCGTCCTCTATGATGCGGCCGTACTCGAGCACGATGACCCGGTCCGCGGTCTCGACCGTGGACAACCGGTGGGCGATGACGATCGCCGTACGGTCCGCCAGGATCGTCTTCAGGGCCCGCTGGATGAGGCGTTCGCTGGGGATGTCCAGGCTGGACGTCGCCTCGTCCAGGATCAGTACGGCGGGGTCGGCCAGGAACGCCCGGGCGAACGCGACCAGCTGCCGCTGACCGGCGGACAGCCGGGAACCGCGCTTCTCCACCGCGGTCTCGTAGCCGTTCGGCAGCGCCATGATGAAGTCGTGGGCGCCGATGTTCTTCGCGGCTTCCACGACCTCCTCCATCGTCGCGTCGGGCTTGCCGAACCGGATGTTGTCGGCGACCGAGCCGGTGAACAGGAAGTTCTCCTGCGTCACCATGACCACCCGCTCGCGCAGGTCGTCCTCGGTCAGGTCGCGCAGGTCCACGCCGTCGAGCAGCAGATGGCCGCTGGTCGGGTCGTAGAACCGCGCCACCAGTTTGGCGATGGTGGTCTTGCCGGCACCCGTCGTACCGACCAGTGCCAGGGTCTGACCAGCCGGCACGTCCAGCTGCAGACCGGGCAGCACCGGTACGCCGTCGACGTACTCGAACCGCACGTTCCGCAGCTCCAGGTGGCCGTGCGCCTTGCCTGGCTTGGCCGGCTCGATCGGCTCCGGGACGTCCGGGGTCTCGTTCAGCACCCCGGACAGCTTCTCCAGCGCCGCCGAGGCGGACAGGAAGGTGTTGTAGAACTGCGTGATGTCCTGCAGCGGCTCGAAGAACTGCCGCAGGTACAGCAGGAACGCGGTCAGCACGCCGACCGTCACGTGACCGTGGTACGCCTGGTAACCGCCGTACGCCAGGATCGCGACGATGGTGATGTTGCCGACGCCCTTGATCGCGGGCATGAAGACCGCGTTTAGCCGGAACGCCTCGAGGTTCGCCTTCCGGTAGCGGTCGTTGACGCCGTGGAAGATCTCCTCGTTGCGCGGCTCCCGGCGGAACGCCTGGACCGCGCGGATCCCGGTCATCGACTCGACGAAGTGCACGATGACGAGTACGACGGCCTCACGTGTCTGCCGGTAGACGACGGCGGACCGCTTCCGGAACCACGCCGTCAGGACCAGCAGGATCGGGAACGATAGCAACGCGAGCAGACCGAGCTTGACGTCCAGCGTGAGCAGGATGATCGCCGTACCGACCAGGGTCAGCGCGGCGGTGACCAGACCGTCGAACCCGCTCGCCAGCATCTCGTCGATCACCTGCACGTCCGACGTCAGGCGCGAGATGACTCGGCCGGACGTGAACTTGTCGTGGAACGCTGGGCTGAGCCGCTGGAAGTGGTCGAACACCCGCTTCCGCAGGCCGAGCAGAATGGTCTGGCCGAGCCGGCCGGACCGCATCAGGAAGATCTGCCGGGCCCAGGCCTGCAACAGTGCCGAGAACAGCACGGCGATCACGATCGTGATCAGTTGCTTCGAGCCCTCACCGGCGAGGATCGGCGGGATGCCGTTGTCGATGCCCAGGTGGACCAGGTACGGCACGGCGAGCCGGGCGCCGTTCTCGACGACGACGATCACCACCAGCAGCCAGATCAGCTTCCGGTACGGCCGGAGCAACTCCCCGAGCAGCTTGCGGGAGTCCTCCTTGAGCCGGATGGTCGTCGCCCGCGAGATCTCCCTGTCGGGGTCGTCCTCGAAGACACCCCGCCACTTCTGCTCCGCCGGCTGCCTGTCGTTGTTCGGCTCGTCACTCGAGGCCTGGGGAGGTGTTTGCTGGGTCGTCGTCATGCGTGCACCTCCTCTTCCTCAGCCGCGAGCAGATGCCGGTACGCCGGCACTGTCGCGAGTAGCTCGTGGTGGGTTCCGACGTGGGTGATCGTGCCGTTCTGCAGCAAGGCGACCTGGTCGGCCAGCATCACTGTGGACGCGCGGTGCGCCACCACGATTCCGGTGGTGTCGGCCAGCACGTTCTGCAGTGCTTCCTCGACCAGGGCCTCGGTGTGGACGTCGAGAGCGGACAGGGTGTCGTCCAGCACCAGTACGGCGGGCTTGGCGAGCACTGCCCGTGCCAGTGCGAGCCGCTGCCGCTGACCGCCCGACAGCGACATGCCCTGCTCGCCGACGCGGGTCTCCAGACCCCACGGCAGGTCGTTGGCGAACTGCGCCTGGGCGACCTCGAGCGCCTGCTGTACGTCGGCCTCGCTGGCGTCCGGACGGCCGAGCGTCAGGTTCTCCCGGACGCTCATCGAGAACAGTGTCGGGTCGTCGAACGCGGAGGCGACCGCCGTCCGCAGTGACACCAGGCTCAGGTCCCGGATGTCGTGCCCGTCGATGGTGATCCGCCCGGACGTCACGTCGTACAGCCGGGGGACCAGAGCGGTCAGAGTGGTCTTGCCGGACCCGGTGGCGCCGACCAGTGCGAGCGTCGTACCAGGGGTCAGGTCGAGGTTGATGTCGTGCAGCACCTCGGCGGAGTCGTCGGAGAACCGGAACCCGACGTGCTCGAAGCGCAGGTGACCACGTGAGTGGGTGAGTTCGTCCGGACCGGACTTGATCACCGAGTAGGTGTCGAGGATCTCGCTGATCCGGTCCGCCGCGGTCATCGACTCCTGCGCCATCGCCAGGATCGCGCCGAGCGAGGTGATCGGCCAGACCAGGGACAGCATCAGCGTGATGAACGCGACCAGGGTGCCTAAGGTGATCGCCTCCCGGCCGACCGCGAGCGCGCCGAGCAGCAGCACGATCACCAGGGTCAGGTTCGGGATGACGCCGAGGAAGCTCCAGAACCGGGACGCGAGCCGGACCTTCGCGACCTCGGTGTCGTACAGCGTGGTGGCCTCGTCGTCGAACTGACGCTGTACGTGCGGCCGCCGGCCGAAGGCCTTGATCACGCGGAAGCCGAGCGCCGACTCCTCGATCCGGGTGGCCAGGTCACCCTGCTGGTCCTGGACCTTGCGGGAGATCCGCAGGTACTTCTTCTCGAACTTCAGCGACACCATCACGACCGGCACGGCGGCCACCAGGACCACGATGCCGAGCGGCCAGTACAGCTGCAGCAGCAGGATGGTCACGACGACCAGTTGCAGGATGTTCATCACCAGGAACAGCAGACCGAAGCCCATGAACCGGCGGATCGTGGACAGGTCGGTGGTGACGCGGGACAGCAGCTGACCACTCTGCCAACGGGTGTGGAACTCCATCGGCAGTGACTGCAGCCGGACATACAGGTCGTGCCGGAGTGTTGCCTCCAAGTCACTGACCGTTCGGGATTGCGCCCACCGGCGCATCCAGACCAGGATGACCTCGGAGATGCTCAGACCGAGGGCCAGCAGTGCGAGCGGGACGAGCGCGCTCAACTCACGACGGGTGACCGGACCGTCGATGATGGCTCGGGTGACCAGCGGAACGGCGAGGCTGACGCCGACGCCGAGCATCGCGGTGGAGAACATCACCGCGAGACGCCAGCGGTGTGGCTTCAGATAAGGACGGAGTCGCCAGAGGTTACGGCTACGCTCAGGGGCTCGGGTGGTAGGGGCAGCGATCGACGGCGCTTGGGCAGGGTGCTCTGAGGGCATCTGGAGGGGCGCACTTCCCAACATGCTCGGTTCAAAAGGGGGCTCGCGACCTGAAACAGGCGCACTTTCCAGTATCGCTTACTGGGTAAGCGCTTGTCCTCCCGATTCCATTCCCCGCCGATGAATTACCGCTAGTTGCAATAACCAACGACCGCCCCACGCGGTGACCCCAGTCACAGCTATCACGTTTCGCGATTAGTACGCCGCCACCGATCGCCCATCAGCTGGCGACGGGTTCCCCTTCGGGCAGAGTTTCGAAGCTGCGCAGGGGTGAGACGAGGGCGATCAGGACGCCCGCGAGCATGCCGGCGGTGGCGATCAGGAGGGTCGGCCGGATGCCGATCGCGGTCGCGAGCAGGCCGGAGGTGGCCGCGCCGACGGCCTGGCCACCAATGACCAGGGTGCGCCAGCTGGAGGTGACCTGGGCGACCAGGTGCGGTGGGACGAGGGCCTGACGGAGAGTGCGCTGGGGCACTCCGAAGAGCGACATGCCGAGGCCTGCGAACGTCTGACCGAGCAGGATCAGCGGAGTGAGTCCGGTGAACAGTGAGACCGGGGTGAGCGCGGCCAAGAACACGCCGGAGACGTACGCACGCCCGATACCCACCCGTCGGCACCACGGGCCCGCGACGAAGGTCCCGAGCACCGCGGCCAGCCCGAACGTCGTGACCGTGGCCCCGACGAATGCCGGCGACCGGTGCAGCTCCCGGACCAGGTAGAGCACGACCAGCGGTCCCTGGAGTGCGCCGGCCATCGCAGCGACCGTGGCTGAGAGTGCGAGCGGCGTCAGGATCCGGTGACCGAACAGCGTCCGCAGGCCGGTCAGCAGCTGCACCTCGGATCGCTCCGGCGCGGGTGCCCGCTCCGGCTCCCGGATGACGTACGCCGCCACCGCGGACACGACGTACGACGCAGCGTCGAAGAGGATCGCGAACGGTGCCGTCAGCACCTGCACCAGGAGCCCGGCCACGGACGGACCCGCGGTCGAGGCCAGGTTGAGGTTGAGCAGGGCCGCACTGTTTGCCCGCATCAGGTCCTCGCGCGGCACCAGCGACGGAATCATCGTCTGGGACGCGGTGTCGGACAACAGCGTCAGTACGCCGGTCAGTACGGCGACGACGTACAGCTGCTCGATCCCCAACAGGTCGAGTGCGGCCGCGGCCGGGACCGAGCCGAGCAGGACGAGTCGTCCGAGGTCGGTCCAGATCAGGACGCGGCGCAGCGACCACCTGCCTACCCAGACGCCTGCCTGCAGTCCGAAGACAAGGTGTGGCGCGATGGTCAGTGCGGACAGCGCACCCATCTGGACAGCCGAGGCCTGCAACGTCAGGACGGCGACAAGTGGGAGGGCAACCGACGTAATCGCGCTGCCGGACGCGGACACCAGCTGTCCGATCCACAGCTTGCGGAACTCGCCCCTCACGACCCACGCCATGTCCATGAACCTGTCACGCATCAGAGTCGCCCGACTACACCTGTTCGCCGTCGGCAGAGGGTGTTCACTGCACGCGAAACACAGGACCCCTTGCAGTGAAGGGCAGTGACGCACCGGCCGGGATCAGCCAGGCGTGCTCGCGTCGTACCCGGACTACGTCGCACTGCCCGTCGGTGATGAGCAGAATCGGTCCGTGCGCCGGGAAGTCGTCCGCACGCTCCAGCAGATCCACACCGGGCTGCAGCACGGTCCCGCCGCGACCGCGGACCTGCATGCGACCGGCGATGTCGTCGACGGGCACGTAGCCGGCGTCGTACGCAGCCGCGTCGCAGTACACGACGCGGGCGGCCGGTACGTCGCGAGCCCGCGAGTACGACGCGATTGCGCCGAGTGCCTTGCCCAGGAGCTGCCGGTCCATCGACCCGGAGGTGTCCAGGATGACGCCGTACGTCGGGAGTCGCTCCAGCTCGACCGGGCGGATCCAGCCGGGCCGTGGGATGTCCGGCGTACCGGACTGGCGGCGGGAGGCGCGGGCGTAGGTGCGGACCTTGTGGACGGCCGGGACGTGCTCTTCGAACCAGCGGGCCAGTTGTGCGTCCCAGGCGAGCGGTGGATGGTCCAGTGCACGGATCTCCTCGACCAGTCCGGCGGGGAGCAGTCCGCAGGCAGGGTCGTGGTACGCGAGCCCCGTGCTGAGTGCGCGTCGGTAGATGTCGTCGAGACCGGAGGCCCGCGCGGCCTCGCCAGTGTGGGGAAGGGGATGCCCGAGGACGTCGCCGAGACCGACACCGCGCAGTGTCGCCAGCTTGCGGTAGCGGCGCAGGTCCGTCGTGATCCGGTCGTACACCGTCTCGACGGACATCCCCTTGAGCACCGGATCGTGCAGTGCGCCGTCGGGCATGCTGCCGACGCCCATCTCCAGCAGCCAGCCGTTGATGACCAGATCGGCCGCCACGTTCCACAGGTAGTGGTCGCGGCCGCCGACCCGCTCGCCATGGCGCAGAGCGGCGTGCAGCATCTCGTGGGCCATCACGAACCGCCACTCGTTCTGCGTCATCCCGACCAGCGGGTTCACGTAGATCTCGCCGGCCGTCGCATTCACGGCAGCGACCTGGATGTCCCAGCCGCGGGCGAGCTCGGCCTCCGCCACCACGGTCATGCTGGACGCGATCGCACCGAGCAACGGGTACGACGAGATGAACCACGCCAGCGCCAGATCCCACTCGTGCCGACCACTCCGCGAATCCGCCAGGGACGACCGTGCGCCACCCGCCACGTCCACCGCCGCAGCGGCTGCCGCGGACAGGCCGGCCGCGAACCGCTCGGACCAGTTCTCCGGCTTACCGAACCCAGTCCGCGAGATCAGTACGTCGGCATGCCGGCCGGCTACCCCGAGTCCGTCGTACTCGGGTGGCACGCCCGCACCGCGCCAGAGCCGGGCCAGCACCTCCTCGTCCTGACTTGGGAACGTCGGGGGTAGTCGGACGACCGGTGTGCCGAGTTTGAGCGACTGCAGGTACCTGTTGACTGCTACGTCGCAAGCGGCGCTCGCGGCCGGGTCGGGTGCCGGCCGGGTCTGAGTGGCGTGACCGAGGCCGAGGTGGATCAGCAGGTGCGCGAACACCCACATCCACTCCTCCGGCGTTGCCCGGCGGGTCGGGTGCGTGACGATCTGCCCGTAGGAGTCGATGACCGCCCAACCGTCCGGGGGGCAGTCGTCACCGCGCTGCGGCGTACGGCCCCAGCGCACCATCGGTGCGAACAGCGGGTGGGCGACGACCCGTTGCCAGGCGAGCTGGATCGCCTCCAAGGCCGGATCCTTCTTGCGCTTAGGCACGCGCGGCCACCAGGCGCGGGTGCTTAGGCACGCGCGGCCACCAGGCGGGGGAGGTCGCGGCTGACCTCGACCAGGAACCAGGTGGGCAGGACCGGGCGGCCGTCGTCGTCGGATGCGATCACCAGTTGCGCCACCTCGAGCGAGATCTCGGCCAGCTCGACCAGCAGCGCCTTGCCGCGGTGCGCGAGTTGGCGGGCCGCCGGAGAAGCGGAGGCCTTGTCCGCGGCGAGCTCCTTGACCAGGCGGGCGCGGAAGCTCTCGGCGAGGAAGTACAGCAGGTCGCGGTCCTCCGGAGCGGCCGGCCAGCCGGTCTCACCCTTGAGTACGGCGTCCAGCCCGAAGGCGTTCCGGACCGTCTTCACGTACGCGCGGAAGGCGGACGCGTGCCCGGCGGACAAGGTGCCGAAGGCAAGGACCCGCAGCGTCTCGTCGGAGATGTCGTCGCCGTACGAGTGCAGTGCGTCCGAGAGCATGTGCCAGCTCCGCGGCGTCGAGAACGGCTCCTCGGTCTTCGGCGGTGCGGTCCACAGGTGGTCCGGGCGGTTGCGCAGGTAGTCGTGCACCCACTGGTGGATGCCCGCCGTACCGGCCCAGCGCAGCCAGTCGCTTGCGGACGCACGCAGGTGGACGTGAACGAGGCGGTTGACCAGGGCGCTCGCCATCGGCCGGGCCAGCGCGTTGTCGGTGGCGCGGTTGCCGGCGCCGATCACGACAGATCCCTCGGGCAGCTCGTACTCACCGATGCGGCGGTCCAGGATCAGGGAGTAGAACGCCTTCTGGACCTCGGCCGACGATGCGTTCAGCTCATCCAGGAAGAGGCAGTACGGCTCGTCCAGGGCGATCGCCACCGGCGGTGCGAACCGGCTGCGCCCGTCCACGATCTGCGGTACGCCGATCAGGTCCTCCGGCGCGAGCTGGGTCCCCAGGAGCGTCACGCATTCCAGCCCGAGCGAATCGGCGAACGCTCGTACCAGACTGCTCTTGCCGATCCCCGGTGCGCCCCAGAGGAATACCGGGCGCACGACAGCCACGTGCAGCAGCACTTCCGGCAGTTCCGCCGCCGTCACCGTGATCCCCGCCTGCATCCGTCCCTTTCGCTCGTTCGGTCAGCGTTTCAGGATCCTCCCGGGGCTTGGGCGTGTCACATGGTTTTCGGACGGCGCTTCCGTTACCAGTGGTTACTGACTAGGGTGCGGCCCGTTGTCTTTGGAGTACCGGGGGGAGTTCTTGTGCTGAGATTTCGGGTGGTGGCGGTCGCGTGTTCCGTCGTACTCGTGCCGCTGCTGTCTGCCGGTCAGGTGATGGCGGCCGATCCGCCGACGCACCTGGGGGAGGGTGTGCTGGTCCCTGGCCACACCGCGACGGACGTCGGGTTGTCCGGGGCGCGGGTGGTCGTTTCGGACCCGTCGAGCCACGCTGTCTACGAGACGAGCAACAACGGCACCACGTGGACGGCCAATGGATCGAGCGACACCAAGCAGCTGCAGGTGGAGGGTTCCTCGCTGCTCACCTTTGCCGGCGGTACGGCGAAGGTCGGCGGGCTGACGTTCCCCGCGGCGGATGAGGTCGTACTCGGGAAGGGCGGCAAGCTGGTGTCCCACCGCGCCGCCAGCTCCCCGACTGCTGAGGTGTACGACGTCGCGACCAAGACGAAGCTGGCCGACTATGCGCCGCCGTTTGCTATGTCCGACAGCACTGTGTGGAAGGTGACCGAGCCTGGTCATCTGGACGGCAAGGACCTGACCACAGGTGTTGTGAAGACCGTCCTGGTGGCTAGCGCGTGTTCAGTCGGTCCGGATCGTGTGAACGGTCGCTGGGCGCTGCTGAGCGGCTGCAACCAGGTCGTCGACGTGAAGGGGCCGGAGGCTCCGCGCAACCTGACCGTGGCTGCGGACGCCCAGGTGGGCAACGGCTTCACCGCGCAGGCGTCCGGCTCCGACCTGCTGGTGACTGACCTCAACGACCAGGCACTCGGCCAGCGTCGCTACGGACCGCTTCGGGCGACGCCAAGCAGCTTCCGGGCTGACGGGTCTGGCGCCGCCAAGATCGTGTACGCCGATCCGGACAGCAAGCCGCGCGTGGCCAGCCTGACTTGGCTCACCGCGGATCCGCAGCAACACCCCGACACGGTGGCGCCGGTGCTGACCAGTGCGTCCGCGGGTGCGCGGATCCGGGACAACACGAGCCTGTCGTTCGAGTGGCTCTACACCGACCCGCAAGACCCGAACTCTCCCGCGACGGGCGTTAATTCGTACGACCTGCGGATCCAGCAGCGGCCCAACCGGACTGCGCCGTACGGGGCCTGGAACCAGGTGCCGGCGTGGCAGGGCCTCAAGACGACGGGCGCCAGCCTGAGTGCGGCGATCGGCACGGACACGTGCTGGCAGGTCCGCGCGCGTGACTATGCGGGCAACCTGAGCGCGTGGAGTGTGTCGTACTGCAGTGAAGTCGACGGTACGGCGCCATCGCTGGTGACGTGGCGGATCGGCGACCGGGTGGAGCTCGGCAACCCGACAGTGCTGCGGTGGGCGTACAAGGACGACACCGACGTGGCGTCGTACGACGTGGTCTACAAGGTGGCCGCACCGGGCGTTGCCCTGGGCAAGTGGATGTACCCGGTGACGTGGCAGAACACGACGATGACGTCGATCACGTACGCACCCCGCCTCGGCTGGGACGAGTGCTTCATGGTCCGCTCCCGCGACTACCTCGGGAACCTGTCCGCGTGGTCCCCGCAGATCTGCTCGGTAGCTCCCCAGGACGACCGCGCCTTCACCTCGGCCGGCACCGTCACCCGCTCCACCAGCACCCTGGCCTTCCAAGGCACCACCACGATCCTCAAGGCCAACGGCGCCTACCTGACCAAGGCCACCGAGAACGCGACCCGCATCGCGGTGATCGCCCTGGTCGGACCGGGTCAAGGCCGGGTTGACGTCTACCACGCCAACATCAAGATCGGCACGATCTCCCTGGCGGCCACCACCACAGCCCGCAAGGTCTTCTACCTCCCGATCACCCCACTCCGCACCGGCGCGGTCAAGATCATCTCCACCTCAACAGCCCCCGCCACCATCGACGGAGCAGCCTTCCTGCGAGTCAACTAACCCGCGTCACCACCGACCCCAGTTCTCGTCCGCGTCAGCCTCCGGACACGACATACGCGCCGAGGGTTGTCTGGGTCGCCGTCGTTCCCGCCGCGTCGGTGACGGTGGTGCGGAGTGAGACCGCACCGTGTGGCGTGGCGAAGGTCGCCTGATACCTGCGCTCTCCGACGCACTGAACCTGCGCAGCTCTCCAGGTCTTACCGCCGTCGCCGGAGACCTCGACCCGGACGCTCTTGAGTGCGTGAGAGCTCTGACCCGCTGGGGTGCTGGGCAGGACCGGGAGCTTGGTCGTCGGCGTCCACGTGCCGACGTTCAGATTGTTGACAATCGGCTGATAGCCCACCGTCCACAGCGGGGTGACCGCGTCACCGGCTTGCGATCGGAACGTCGCGCGGTAGTCGATCTTGGCCGGGTTCGAAGGCAGCGTCGCCGTGGTCTCGAGACGGATCGTCGCCTGCTCCGGCGGCAAACCTTCTGCCGATACAAGCCCGTAGTCCTCCGACTCGCCGACCAGGACGTCATTGCGGTAGAGCCGGGCGGCCCCGGCGTCGATCGCCGCGTAGCCGCCGTGCCCGTCCGCGTCGGCGATCCGGGCGAGGTCCACCTCCAGTTGGTCACCGCTCCTTCTGGCGGACACGTCGCGGATCCCGCGAGCAGCCGCGTTCCAGCGCTCCTGATAGGACCGGCCGGCCCGGTACGACGTACCGTCCGTCGTCGCCAGGGTGGTCAGGACGGTGTCGTCCGGCCCGGTCTCCTCGACCGTCTGGTACCAGCTGACCGCTCCGCTCTCGAGATGCTGCACCAAGGTCCCCGGGGCATCGAGGGCGCGGGCCATGCCGAGGATCGTGTGGCCGTCGACCGATGGCGATGCGGACAGCTGATAACCGTCGCCGGTACTGCGGTTGAGATTGGTGCGGACGGTGGCCAGTTCGTTGTCGTGGACGGTTCGCTGCAGCCCGGTGGGGAAGCGGCCGGCGACCACCTCGACCGGCCGGTAGGAGTACGGCGTACCGGCCAGCTCGCCGTCCCAGTGCGACGCGATCATGGTCGTCAGCTGGTCGGCCGGAAGTGTGGATCCAAGGCCCAGTGTGTAGAGCTCGGTGGCGCCGACGGCACCGAAGTACTGCTCGTAGCGATGTTCTCCGTCCGGCGAGGTTCGGATGTAGTCCGCCTCGACGAACGACTGCTGGGCGTCCGGTGCGGGGACGTCGATCGCCACTTTGCGTGCCTGCCGTGCATCGAGGACGACAGTCGCGTTCGCGGTCAGGTGGATGTTCGGCGCAACCATGGCATAGGCCGCGTCATCCTGGTCGGACACGTCGACATCGAGGGTGTAGTCACCAGGCGGTAGGCGCAAGTGCTCTGTTCCCGTGCTGGAAAGCAGGAAGGTCTGGGGAGTCGAACCATCGACCGCAGCGAGACTTACCTGCGCCCCGATCGCAGGAGTGCCGTCCCGGCGGAGCATGTTCACAGTGAGGTCATAGGCCTCGATGTCCTTCAGTACGGTGACCGGGACATGCATCGTGCCGCCCGGCCAGGTCGCCACCACCTGGCCGCTGTACCGACCGTCCGGACCGTTGTGATTGGTCGCGGACGTCACCTGGACCGGCGCCGAACCGCCGGCCGGAATGGTCAGCTGGCTGGTGCTGGTGGTCAGGGCACCGGCCGGGGCAGGCGCTCCGGTGGGATCGGTGAACTGCGTGCTGAGAGTCAGCGTCACCGGTTCGGTGCTGGTGTTGCGGTAGGTCAGGGTCTGAGCGACGGACTTGTCGTCGTTGTGCGGCCAGTCCGCCGTACCGAAGGCGATGCTCGACGGGCCGGCCAGGACCGATTGCGTGATCGCCCGGGCGACGTCGATCCGCCCGGCGCCTTGGTCGAAGATCCCTTGGCCGGCGCCGGGCTTCGCCGAGTTCGTCAGCGCACTCTTCAACTCCGCGGCCTTCCAGTCGGGGTGCTGCTGGAGCAGGAGAGCGGCCGCGCCGACGGTGTGCGGTGCGGCCATCGAGGTGCCGGAGAACCGGGTGTAGTAGTCGTTGACCGGTTCGCCCGTGGTCGCTTCGGACGAGCGGGCGGCGACGATACCGACGCCCGGCGCGGTGACGTCGGGCTTGATCGTGGTCGCGCCGGGAACCGGGCCGCGGCTGGAGAACGGCGCGATCGCGTCGTCACGGTCGACCGCTCCGACGGTGAGAGCCGCTGCGGCGCTGCCGGGGGAGTTGATGCCGACGTTGTGATCGCCGCCGTTGCCGGCGGCAACTACGAAGAGGGTGCCGGTCTCGGCTGTCAGGGTGTTGATCGCCTGCTCGAGCGGATCATCCTGCGGGGTGTCCTGGAAGCCGAGGCTGATGTTCACCACCTGGGCGTGGACGTCGCGGGCCGCCCAGTCGAGGGCGGCGATGATCGCGGAGTCGTCGCAGACGATGTCCGTGCACGCCTTCGCGTCGTACAGTTCGGCGTCCGGCGCGACGCCGCGGTACTGACCGCCGGAGGCCGCACCGGTGCCGGCGATGATCGAGGCGACGTGGGTGCCGTGGCCGATCTGGTCGCCGGGCAGGTCGTCGCCGAACGTCTTCACCTCGGCGACCCGGGAGGCCAGATCAGGGTGCGCCTTGTCGATCCCGCTGTCGACGACGGCGACGCGTACACCCTTGCCGGTGTACCCGGCCTGCCAGGCCGCCGGCGCACCGATCTGCGGAACCGAATGATCGAGCAGCAGGTGCCGCTTGGCGTCGAGCCAGATCCGGCCGCTGGGGAGCTGGCTCAGGAAGGTGGCTGCCGACTTCTTGGCGACCTTGCCGGCGGTCGACTTGATCACCGGCAGGGCTCGGGTGGCGGTCAACCCGGCCGGCTGGGCCTTCGCGCCGGAACCGGTGACGATCACCGGGATCGAGTCGGTGTGCGCGTCGTCGTACCCGGCATCGATCAGTCCGGTGACGTCGAACAGCCGCCGGTCCAGCCGGCCCGAATCCACCAGACCACGGACGTCCGACGGGATCACCGTCAACCGACCGTCGACCCTCGTCGCGCTGAACCGCATCCGCTGTCGCCCGGGCCCCGGCACGATCGAAGGCGCATCACCCGTCACCGACACCCGATCCCCGGTGATCAACGTAACCGCTGCCGTCCGCCCCCCACCCGGTACGCCGTAAGCCGCTCCACCACCCCGACCCCCGCCCGCCGCCGCCCCCACACCACCAGGCACCACAGCAAGAACCGCAACCCCCAACGCCACCGCCCCACGAACACCCACAACAACCTCCACCGAAGCACCAACCTGTCCCCGGCAATACCCCCCAACCACCCCCCAAGGTTGCATCCCCCACCGGGCAAGCGAGGGCAGAACCCCGACCCGGCCGGTGAAGGGCGTGCAAGTGACAAAGCCCCCGCCCGTGCCGCCGAGCGAAGCGAAGGCATGACCCCGCCGAGCCGAGCGAAGCGAAGCGAAGGCGGAAGCCACCCCGGCCACGTGCCCGGGGGGTGCGGGTGGCGGAGCCCCCGCTCGCGCCGAGCGAAGCGAAGGCGCAAAAAAGGAGGGCGAGGCAAAGTCCGCGCTCTCCGCGGACACTCCTCAGCCCTCAACCGAGCGGGTGACGAGAATCGAACTCGCGTAGTCAGTTTGGAAGACTGGGGCTCTACCATTGAGCTACACCCGCGTGCGCCTTGCGGCACTCCGACATGATTCCACATCGACCCCGGTCGACTCAAAATGGGTTTCGTGACGGGGTGGTGGCGCGAGCACTGGTTCGGGTCGACTAGACTCGTGCGGTCACTGCGGGGCGTAGCGTAGTGGCTAGCGCGCCTGCTTTGGGAGCAGGAGACCGCAGGTTCGAGTCCTGTCGCCCCGACAAACCCCCTGTAGCACCCTGCAGCGCGGGCTGTCGCCCGTGCTGTGAACGTCAATGATCAAGGAGAACCGCCACCGTGAAGAGCACCGTCGAGTCCTTGAGCCCGACCAAGGTCAAGCTCATCGTCGAGGTGCCGTTCGAGGAGCTCAAGCCGAGCCTCGACGCGGCGTACAAGAGCATCAGCCAGCAGATCACCGTGCCGGGCTTCCGCAAGGGCAAGATCCCGCCGCAGGTGATCGACCAGCGGGTCGGCCGTGGGCCGGTGCTCGAAGAGGCGATCAACGACGCGCTGCCGAAGCTGTACTCGCAGGCGGTCTCCGACAACCAGGTCAAGGCGATCGGCCGGCCTGAGGTCGACGTGACCGAGTTCAACGACAAGGAGAGCCTGCAGTTCTCCGCCGAGGTCGAGGTCCGCCCGGAGATCACGCTCCCCGACCTCGAGGGCCTGACCGCCGAGGTCGAGGACATCGCGATCAGCGACGACGAGGTGACCGAGCAGATCGAGTCGCTGCGCCAGCGGTTCGGCTCGCTGAACCCGGTCGAGCGCGCGGTGCAGGACAACGACTTCATCACCCTGGACCTGTCCGCCAGCAAGGACGGCGAGAAGGTCGAGGAGGCGCAGGCGACCGGCCTGTCGTACCAGGTCGGCAGCGGTCAGCTCCTCGACGGCCTGGACGAGGCTGTCCTCGGCCTGACCGCGGGTGAGAGCAAGACCTTCGTGACCCAGCTGGTCGGCGGCGCGCTCAAGGGCGAGGACGTCGACGTGCAGGTGACCGTCACCGCGGTCAAGGAGCAGGAGCTCCCGGAGTTCGACGACGAGTTCGCGCAGACCGCGTCGGAGTTCGACACCGCCGACGAGCTGAAGGCCGACGTCCAGGCCCGGCTCGAGCGCGGCAAGCGGCTCGAGCAGGCCGGCGAGGCGCGCGACGCCGTACTCGAGAAGATCCTGACGATGGTCGACGTGCCGGTGCCGGAGGGTCTGCTGACCGACGAGCTGGCCGCCCGCAAGGAGAACCTGGAGCAGCAGCTCGGGTACTCCGGGATGAGCTTCGAGCAGTTCCTGGAGGGCGAGGAGCAGTCCCAGGAAGAGTTCGACGAGGACCTGAAGAAGCGCTCCGAGGACGCGATCAAGGCGCAGTTCGTGCTCGACCTGGTGGCCGAGCAGCAGGAGCTGAGCGTGAACGACCAGGAGCTGACCGAGCACATCGTCCGGCACGCGCAGCGCTCCGGCGTCAGCCCGGACCAGTTCGCGCAGCACGCGGTCGAGAACAACCTGGTCCCGAGCCTGGTGTCCGAGGTCGTCCGCGGCAAGGCGCTCGCGCACCTGGTCGAGAACGCGAAGGTCACCGACGCCTCCGGCAACGAGGTCGAGCTGAAGACCCTGCAGCCGGACGGCACCTACGCCGAGGAGACGGACGAGGCGGCGGCTTCGGCCGAGGCCGAGACCCCGGCCGAGGAGCCCGCAAAGGCTTGATACGTACGCGAACGGCCCGGAACCACTGTGGTTCCGGGCCGTTCGCACGTTCGGACCTCGGCTGAAAGCGTTCTGAAAGATCGCCCGACTAGCGTGATCAGCACCGAATCCCATCCCGGAAGGACGGTTGTGGCCGCGCTCCTGCACGAGCCCGAGGTACGGCGTACGCCCTGTCAGCAGCCTGCACAACCGCAGCTGCTGCCGGCCGAGGACGAAGTACCTGACGAGGCAGTGAATGAGGAGTTCGGGTCCGCCGTGCTGTGTGGATGGTGACCGGCCGGATGAGCAGCAGCCGCCCGTGCCTGGCGCCGCAAACCCCGCGGGCGGCTGCTCCCCGGAACCTGCTGACAGCAGCCTGATCGCGGTGAGAGGTGCGCCGTGAGCGAACACCTGTGGCCCAGCCTTAGGTCTGTCGCCCCGGGCCAGTAATGTCGGCTTCGTGAACGAGACATTTGCAGCCAGCCCCACCGCCGCGGGCGGCAACGGTTCCGGCGGACTCGACGACCACATCTACCAGCGCCTGCTGCAGAACCGGATCATCTTCCTGGGGTCCGAGGTTCGCGACGACAACGCGAACGCGATCTGCGCGCAGATGTTGCTCCTCAACGCCGAGGACCCCAACAAGGACATCTGGCTGTACATCAACTCGCCGGGTGGCTCGGTGGACTCCGGCATGGCGATCTACGACACCATGCAGTGGATCTCCAATGACGTCGCCACCGTCGGGATGGGCCTGGCCGCCTCGATGGGCCAGTTCCTGCTCTGCGCCGGTGCGAAGGACAAGCGGTTCGCCCTCCCGCACGCGCGGATCATGATGCACCAGCCGTCCGGCGGTATGGGCGGTACGGCGTCCGACATCAAGATCCAGGCCGAGCAGTCGCTGCACATCAAGGCGCAGCTGTTCAAGCTGATCGCCGAGCACACCGGCCAGCCGCTCGAGCAGGTCGAGAACGACGCGGACCGGGACCGCTGGTTCACCGCCGACGCGGCCAAGGACTACGGCTTCATCGACCACGTGGTCGCCAGCGCCGCGCAGCTCACCTCCGGCAGCCCGAACTCCTGATCTCCCACTCCGTCAGTTAAGGACGCACCCATGAACTACTTCATCCCGCAGTGGGAGGAGCGCACGTCGTACGGCATGCGCCGGATCGACCCCTACACGAAGCTGTTCGAGGACCGCATCATCTTCCTCGGTACGCCGATCACCGACGAGATCGCCAACGCGGTGATGGCACAGCTGCTGTGCCTGCAGTCGATGGACTCCGACCGCGACATCAGCATCTACATCAACTCCCCGGGCGGCTCGTTCACCGCGCTGACCGCGATCTACGACACCGTCCGCTACATCAAGCCGGACGTGCAGACGGTCTGCCTGGGCCAGGCGGCCTCCGCCGCCGCGGTCCTGCTCGCGGCCGGTACGCCGGGCAAGCGGCTCGCGCTGCCGAACAGCCGGATCATCATCCACCAGCCGGCCACCGAGGGCACCTACGGGCAGTCCAGCGACATCGAGATCCAGGCGAACGAGATCCTCCGCCTGCGCGCGCTGCTGGAGAAGATGATCGCCGAGGCCAGCGGCAAGTCGCTGGAAGAGGTTTCCCGCGACATCGAGCGGGACAAGTTCCTCACCGCCGACCAGGCCATCGAGTACGGCCTGATCGACGACGTGCTGCAATCCCTCAAGGCCCCGGTTCCCGCCGGCGTCTGAGCAGGCTCCGGGACGCCGGCTCCGGCCGGTGTCCCCGCCTGCGACCCGCCCTGGTAGGCCGGATACGGCACTGTCAAGGGCTCGGCGCGTTCGCCACCGGCGTAGTCACAACCCGGCGGTGGGCGCGGCGTTTCGGCCCCGGACGGGGTACCGTCGAATTCGGATCGGGGTAGTCCATGATCGACCGGTCGGCCCCGGCCCGAGCGGCCCTACGCCCTCCCGGCCCACGGTTCGACTTGCGCATAGAAGGGATCTGTCCCGGTGGCACGCATAGGTGACGGCGGCGACCTGCTGAAGTGCTCGTTCTGCGGTAAGAGCCAGAAGCAGGTCAAGAAGCTCATCGCCGGTCCCGGCGTTTACATCTGCGACGAATGCATCGATCTCTGCAACGAGATCATCGAGGAGGAGCTGAACGAGGGCTCCGAGGTCGGACTCACCGAGCTGCCGAAGCCGCGGGAGATCTACGACTTCCTCAACGCGTACGTTGTCGGACAGGACGTGGCCAAGAAGGCCCTCGCGGTGGCGGTGTACAACCACTACAAGCGGGTCCGCGACGGCCAGGGCAGCTCCAGCGCCGGCCGGCACGCGAAGGACGAGGCCGTCGAGCTGGCCAAGTCGAACATCCTGCTGATCGGCCCGACCGGCTGCGGCAAGACCTACCTCGCCCAGACGCTGGCCCGGATGCTGAACGTTCCGTTCGCCATCGCCGACGCCACCGCGCTGACCGAGGCCGGGTATGTCGGTGAGGACGTCGAGAACATCCTGCTCAAGCTGATCCAGGCGGCCGACTACGACGTCAAGAAGGCCGAGACCGGGATCATCTACATCGACGAGGTCGACAAGATCGCCCGCAAGAGCGAGAACCCGTCGATCACCCGCGATGTCTCCGGCGAAGGCGTGCAGCAGGCGCTGCTGAAGATCCTGGAGGGGACGACGGCCTCCGTGCCGCCGCAGGGTGGCCGCAAGCACCCGCACCAGGAGTTCATCCAGATCGACACCACCAATGTGCTGTTCATCGTCGGTGGCGCGTTCGCCGGTCTGGACCACATGGTCGAGCAGCGCGTCGGCAAGAAGACGCTCGGCTTCAACACCTCCCGCGAGCCGGAGAAGCCGAAAGAGGCCGGCGGGTACGCCGACGTCATGCCGGAGGACCTGCTCAAGTTCGGTCTGATCCCCGAGTTCATCGGCCGGCTTCCGGTGATCACCACGGTGTCCCCGCTGGACCGCGACGCGCTGATCAAGATCCTCTCCGAGCCGAAGAACGCGCTGGTCAAGCAGTACCGGCGGCTGTTCGAGATCGACAACGTCGAGCTGGAGTTCAGCGACGACGCGGTCGAGGCGATCGCCGACCAGGCGCTGCTGCGCGGCACCGGTGCCCGAGGGCTACGGGCGATCATGGAAGAGGTTCTCCTCAACGTGATGTACGAGGTGCCGAGCCGTGAGGACGTCGCCAAGGTCGTCGTCACCGGCGAGGTCGTGCTGGAGAACGTGAACCCCACGCTGATCCCGCGCGACCAGATCGAGCGCAAGCGCGAGCGCCGCGAGAAGACCGCGTAACTCAGACTCCACAAGGGAGGCCGGAAGTCCGCTGTACGGCGGACTTCCGGCCTCCTTCTCGTGGTGGACGCGACCGGAGTGGTCACCCGCCTACGGTCGGTGGCATGAAACGCAGAAGAATCCTCCGAAGACTGTGTGTGGCCGGTGTTGCGTTGGTCCTTCTGACTCCTGCAACGTCCGCCGTCGCCCAACCGACCCAGCCCGTGGCTGTGGTCCCGAAGATCGCGTGGGGGAGTTGTGGCACCGCCCCGGCGCTCAAACCGTTCCAGTGCGCGTCGGTCGAGGTGCCAACCGACTACGACAGACCGCGAGGTGCGACCACGACGATCGCGTTGACCCGGCTGCCTGCGACCGATCCGGCGCACAAGATCGGGACGTTGTTCACCAACCCGGGTGGCCCAGGTGGTTCCGGTGTCGACTTCGTCCAGCAGGCCGGCCAGTCCGCCTACACGCCAGGCGTACGGGCGAAGTTCGACATCCTCGGGTTCGACCCTCGCGGTGTCGGCAAGTCGGATCCCGTGACGTGCTATCCGACCGCTGCAGAGGAGTCTGCCGCGCTCGCGAACGAGCCGCCGTTCCCGCTGGGGGCGAAGGAGGAACGGCAGTTCATCGTGGCGGGCGCGAAGCTCGCGGCCAACTGCCGGCTCACCTCGCCGGACCGGCTCAAGCACTACTCGACATCGAATGTGGCCCGCGATATGGACCTGCTCCGGCAGGCCGTCGGGGACAAGAAGCTGAGCTACGTCGGCTACTCGTACGGCACGTACCTGGGCGCGACGTACGCCAAGCTGTTCCCTAACGACATCCGTGCGCTGGTGCTGGACGGAACCCTCAGCCCGGAGTGGTACTCGGGGTCGAACGGCGACTCCAGTCCGGTCGGCGTACGCCTCAAGCAAGGTGAAGGGGCTTCGGACACCTATGAGCAGTTCCTTGCCGAGTGCAAGAAGGCGGCCGGGAACTGTGTGCTGAACGACCTCGGCGATCCGAAGACCGTCGTCGAGGGCCTGCTCGAGCGGCTGAAGACGCAGCCGATCGACGTCCCGCTGCCGGACGGAACGAGCCTGAAGGTGACGTACGCGATCGCTGTCGCGTTCACGTTCTCCAGCCTCTACGATCCGATCGGCTATCCCGATCTCGCGCAGTTCTTCGCAGAGATGGTGGGCTTGTCGACGAACAAGGCCAAGGCCGCGCGGCAGGCGCCGAACGCCTTGGTCGAGTGGAACCGCCGCAAGGAGGACTACTCCTCGGTCGGCACCGCCTTGCAGCCGTGTGTCGAGGCTCGGCAATCCGGCCGGCCGCTGGCCTATCCGGCGTACGCCGATGCCGCCGACCAGCGGGCACCACACTTCGGCCGGTACCGCTCGTGGGTCGGTCTCCAGTGTGAGTTCATGGGTGTGCGCGACAACGACGCGTTCCTCGGTCCGTGGCCGAACAAGGTGAAGCAGCCTGTCCTCGTCTTCGGCACCCGGCACGACCCGGCCACGCCGTACGAGGCGACCCGCCCGTACGCCGACCTGTGGCCGGACGCGCGGATGGTCATGGTGGAGGGCTGGGGTCACACCACGCTCGGCAAGAGCACGTGCGCCGATGCGATGATCACCAACTACCTGACCCAGCTGAAGGCGCCCGCGGACGGCTCGACCTGTGCCCAGGACCGCAAGCCGTTCGACCCGCTGCCTAGCGGCCAGTCGTCTACAGCGAGGCGAGCACTGAGTCTGCTACCGCAATAGTCTCGTCAATCTGCTCCTCGGTGTGCTCGGTGGACAAGAACCAGAGTCCGCGCGGGACGATGTTGACCCCGGCCGCGTACAGACCCGCGTGGAACCGCGCCATCGTGGCCCGGTCGCAGGCGGCGAACGAGCGGTAGTCAGTCACCTCGGCCTGATCGGTCACGCAGGTCTGGAACACGGGGCCCGGGCCATCGACGAGCAGCGGCACACCGTGCCGCTCGGCTGACGCGCGCAGGCCGGCCATCAACCGCCGGCCTGCCGCGTTCAGCGGTGGGTAGACGGTGTCGCGGTGCTCGTCGAGGTGACGCAGCACGGCGTCCGCCGCGGCCATCGCGACCGGGTGCGAGTTGAACGTGCCCGCATGGGCGACCTTGCCATCGGCGATCGACCCCATCACCTCGCGCGTGCCGACGAGTGCCGAGACCTGCATGCCGCCGGCCATCGCTTTCCCGAAGGCGGCCAGATCGGGTACGACGCCGAGTAGTTCTTGCGCGCCGCCCGGAGCGACTCGGAAGCCGGAGATGATCTCGTCGAAGATCAACAGGGCACCGTGCTGTCGGGTCAGGTCCCGTAGGCCTTCGAGGTAGCCGGCCTTCGGGGTGATGCAGCCGGTGTTGCAGAGCAGGGGCTCGAGGATGACGGCCGCGATCTCGTCGCCGCTCGTGCTGAACACCTCGGCGACCGCGGGCAGATCGTTGTAGGGCAGGACGATCAGGTCGTCGGCGTCGTGGCGGGGCTGGCCGGCCGTGCCGCCGACCGCGGTGGGATGCCGGGCATCACCGGCCAGCGCGAGGTCGGGGTGCACGCTGTACAGAACCGGGTCGAGCCAGCCGTGGTAGTTGCCTTCGAACTTCACGATCTTCGGCCGGCCAGTGTGCCCACGCGCCAGCCGGATCGCGCCGTGCACGGCCTCCGAACCGACGCTGTTGAAGCGGACCAGTTCGGCTGCGGGGATCATGCTGCAGAGGCGTTCGGCGACGACCGCTTCCAGTTCGTGCTGAGCGGCGTACGCGACGCCTCGGCTGACCTGAGCCGAGACTGCCTCCGCGACCAGTGGTGCGGCGTGGCCGAGGAGGTTTGGGCCTTGCCCGAGCACGTAGTCGAGGTATCGGTTGCCGTCGACGTCCCACAGCTCGGCGCCACGGGCGTGGTCGACGAACAGTGGCTGCTCGGCGCGCCGGGCATCGCTGGACACCCCACCGGCGATCACCTGACGGGCACGCTCGTACAGCTTGGTGCTGCGTTCGTAGCCTCGGGCAACGGTTTGCACAATCTCCTCCAAGGGGCGGGGATCAGTCGAGCTTCTCGGTGAGCAGGCGGAACTGCTGGCGGGGCCGGCCACCGCCGGTCGATCGCGCCGGTGGGAGCGGCCAGGCGAGACCCGCCTCGACCAGCTCCTTCAGCATCCGGAGTCCGGTTCGCTGGGTGACCTGCATGATGTCGGCGACGCTCTCGACGTCGACGACGACCTGCTGGCCGGGCGCCGGTGTGGTCGCGGCGGCGATCGAGGTGACGATCTCGAGTGCCCGCGGATCGATCCGTGGCGAACTGTCGACAGGCATGGCTTCGGTCGCGACCGCCGCCGCGGGTGGCAGCTCCGTCCGCGCACTCGTGTCGTCGAGGTACACCGCGACCTTGCCGTCGCGGCTGGCCGAGTCCTCCACGGCCATCAGCGCGTTGGACTCAGCGTCCCGCGCGGTCTGCCCGGCGCCGACCCCGATCGCGACCGGTACGCCGAGCTGCGCGGTCAGTGCGCCCAGAAACGGCGCCACGGTGAACTGTTCGGTCAACCGGACCAACGCGCCGTGCGTGGTCGTGACGAGGTACAGCGTGTCCGAGCGGCGCGTGACCGTCGCGCCGACCTGGCGAGCCTCGGAGAGCAGTCGTTGGTGCGTCATCAACGCGAGCTCCTGCTGCCAGTAGTCGCCGGACTCGGCCCGGGACAAGCCTGCCGGAATCGGCTGTACCGCGATCATCGCCAGCTGGTGCGCACCCATCCGGGTGCCCTGCCCGAGCAGGATCGCGGTCTCGAGCGCATCGCGCACACTCGATCGGATGGGCGCGATTCGCAGCACCGGAATGCCTTGCGCCCGCAGCTCTCGCTCGACCGAGAGGATCGTGGTCAGCGCGACTGTGGTGTGCCGCTGCTCCCACTTCTCCCGGTGGAATGCGGCGAACCCGGCGACCGAGTCAGGACCCTGGTACGGGATGTCGAACACGTCGGCGGTGTCGAGGCCGATCTCGCCGTACGCCTCCTCGACGTCGGCCGCGGAGAGCGAGTCGATGCTGACCCGGCTCAGGTCGACGTCCTCGACCGTCAGGCTGGCCCGGAGCAACGCGGCGTACAGGGCGGCGCCGGTGAGGGGGAGGTGGGTCGATGGGACCGTCAGCCAATGCCCGTCGGTGGCGATGTCGAATACCCACGGACCGGGGAAGACGGCCGAGTCGATCCGGTCGCGGAACTTGAGGTACCGCTCCTCGGCGTCGGCCTGGTCGTCGTACCCGGCGCTGATGAACCGCACCCGGTTGGGCGTCCGCAGCGCCATGTCGAGCCCGACCTCCGCCATCGTCCGCACCAGCTTCTTCGGTCCGAACAGGCCGACCGTGACGGCGGGCAGTCGTTCGCCGGTCGTCGACGGTTCGGCCGGCTGGTTCAAGTCACTCATCGTCAACCCCTGGTCCTTCCGGTAGCGGACGCCACCGGAACAGTCTGCGCGCATTCGCGCTCAGAACATCTTGGCGTTGACTGTCTGTCAGCGGTGCACAGACCACCCGGCCGAGTGACATCCGCTGGTCGATGAAGGGGAAGTCCGAACCGAACAGCACCCGCTCCGCGCCGACCTGCTCGACCATCGCCATGATCAGCGGCCCGGTCATCTGCGAACCGCACACCTCCAACCACAGCGACTCATGTCGTCGGGCGGCCTCGATCGCCTCGTCGACACCGGCTGGGGTGATGCCGGCATGCCCGAGGATCACGGAGGCCCGTGGGTACTTCGTCGCAACCGCCTCGAACAGCGCGGGAGCGTCGTACGCCGATCGATGCTCGGAGTGACTGAGCACCGGGCAGCCTGACTCCTCGGCGAACGCCCACACCGCGTCGTACCGCGCACCGGTCACGGGGTACTTGTGCAAGCTGGGATGCACCTTGATCCCGACGAACCGCTCGTCGTTCGCGAGCCGGTCGAGCTCGCGCTCGGGGTCCTGCCACGGGTTGACGACTGCGTACGCCGCGATCCGGGTGGGGTGCGCGTCGACGGCGGCGAGGGCCTGGGAGTTGCCGAGGTGGGCGTCCTGCTGGATGGCGCGATTCGCGGCGACGACGGTGAACTGGGTCCCGGTCCGATCCATCACGTCGACCATCGTCGAGGCGTCCGGGTCCGGGATGTAGAACAACGAATACGGGCCGAGGTGCGCATGCACATCCACGACTGAGTACGCCGACCGCCGCCCGATCACGCCCGTCCTCCCACTTCGTCCCAAGCCCCGCCGGCGGCGACACCAGCATCCGACGCCCGGGCGTCGTGCGGACCGGCCCCCGGCCGCTCATCGCCCCGCCGCTCGGGTTCGTGGGTGGCGCGCTTGAACAGTTGGAGGGCGTTTTGGGAGCCGATGTGGGTGACTGTTTCGTCGTCGACGCCTGACCAGGCGAGTCGCACGATGCTCTCGCCTGGATCACGGATGCCGAGGCCCGTCGCGAACACCAGCCGGTCACTCAACCCCTGCGCGGCCAACCACTCCACCCCTTGATGGGAAGCAAAGTCGACGAGATCGACGAACAACCGATCGTGATCCCGTAGCGCCGCCCACAGACTGCGCAACTTCCGGTACCCGAGGCTCGAGATCACGATCGACAACGACGGAAACCTCCGCGCAATGTCATCAAGCTCCGACCAACCGATCTCCGCGGCATCCACGCACAGCGGCAACCCGTTCGCCTCCAACCCCGCATACAGGTCGTCGAGCAACGCGGGGGCGTACCCCTGCGAGTGAGGATGGATCCTGAACGCCGCAACGCCTTCATCAACGGCCTGATCGACCAACTTGGCCAGCGAATCCAGCTCACCAGGTGTCGCGGGCACTGCTGTCCAGCAAGCCAGCACACCGCGATCAGCAAGGCTCTGCGCCACCGCAGTGGCCTCAGCGTTTCCACCCAGCGGATCGTGCAACCACGACGCCATCGCGCTCACCAGGGCGCCCGACATCCCGTACGTATCCAGATGGGCCGCGATCGCGTCGCGATCGGTCGGCGGCAGAAGGGATGCCGGATGCGCCCCCGTCACGATCCGGGCATCGAACCAGCCACTGGTGGCGTCGTCAGTCATGGCGCGCCCCCTGGATGGTCCAGCTGCCGGCGTAGGGCAGCGTGAGGTGCACCCAGTCGCGTTCAGCCGGCTCCGCGTCGACGTGCACACCGTCGACCAAGACATGACCCGTCGGCCGGATCCACACTCCACAGCGACCGCTGCAGGTCACGATCAGCCGCATTGCACCATCGACGACGCCGGCGGTGACGTCGACATCCTCGGAGGTCCGCAGCAGCTCGTGATCGCGGTCGACGAGGGATCGCACCTGCCAACCCATTGCCCAGGACAACAACTCCGTCAGCACGTGCGTCCGGGTTGTGCGCACCCAAGTGGAGGACCGCACCCGATCGACCGTGTGCCCGTGGTCGACGGTCAGCTCGTGATCGTCACGGGTGACCCGAACGTTCGGCAACTCCGCCGTCGCATGCGGAACGAGAACAGTGGTGAAGACCCCGGCCTCGCGCTTGAGGGCCAGCGAGTGCAGCGGCCCGTACTCCGCAACGCGACGATCGACCAGCGGACGCCGAGCCGTACCTTCGGACACCTCGGCAGTAGTGGTCGACGCGTCACCTACCTCGACCAGCAGCAGTCCCGGTCCGTCGGCGGACGATGCGTCGTACGTGAGTGGTTCGAGCTCACGCCACGGGTGGACAGAGTGCCAGCACGCGCGGAACGTGTGCGACTCGGCCGGGCTGCTGTCCGAGACTACGACGAACGCGGGCTCCTCCCGAACCAGCGCGATCGTGCGGGACTGCGGTACGCCGTTGCCTTGGTGATGACCGGAGAAGATCGCCAACTGCTCGGTGTCGACCAACGGATCGACGGTCACGCCGCGGTCTGTACTGAGCTCGCGATCGTCCACGAGCACCGTGTTGTGTCCCCGCCCGGATTGATACCAGGTCAGGTACTCCGGATCGTCATAGCTCGGCGGACCACCCGCCTCCCACAGCAGCGGCTGCTGCCACCCGTCGATCGTCAGATCGAGTACGGCGCGATGCGAATGCGACTCGAGCTCGTGCTCGATGTGCGGGCCGTAGTTGATCACCGCCCGCACATCGTTGCCGTGCAGGATCGCATAGCCGGAGTCGGGCAGCACTGTGGTCCTCGGCTGCGACGCCACCGCGGATTGGTCGGCAAGGGTGGCGGCCCAGCGTCGCTGCCTGGCCGGATCCCTCCACTCGGGGAGCATCGCCGCCTCGGCCGCGAACTCCTCAGGCGTCAGCCACTGTGCGGCGATCCGTGCCAGCGCGGGGTTGTCGAGAAGGTAGCTGCCCCGGAGGAGGGCGGTCGCCGGCCACTCGACCTGGCTGTCCTGAAGGTGCGGGATCCAGCCGCCGGAGGAGACCAACGCGCCCAACCAGTCGTGCATGGCCGCCACCTTGGGGTGCGAGGCCAGCTCGGGATCGATCACTGCGACCATCTGCAGCGCGGTCAGGCACATCTTGTGATAGCCGGGTGAGCGCTCGTAGTGCCCGCCGTCCGGGTAGATATCGAGCAGCAGGTGCTCGTCGATCCGTGCGCGTGCCCGCGCCGCCCAGCTGTCGCCTTCGACCAGATCGGGCAGCACGGAGCTGATGTGCAGCAGCTCGGCCGCCGACACCAGCTGCCAGTTGCCGTGCCGGAAGACATCGTGCTCGTCGTACGCCCACCGAGCGCCACCGACCAGAGTGGCGACCATGCGACCCCACACCCGGTCCGACAACGGTGAGTCGGTCAGAACCTCCAATGTGGGAAGGAGATTCCTGCATCGCGCCCAGGTGCCCAGCGAGTACCAGATGACGTCGAGTCCCGGCCACTCACCGGTGAGCGAGTCGCGCTGCTCCACCCAGTCATCCAGGTGCTTCTCGAACGCACGGAGATAGCGGTCCTCGCCGGTGAGCAGCCAGGCGTGGACACCCGGCGACAGCCAGCCCAGGTAGTGGAAGCCGTACCGCCGCGAGCGTCCGTGCTCCCGTCCGGTCACCTCCACCCCGGTGAGCAGCGGCGCCGCCTCGGCCAGAACCGCCTCGGCAGCCGGCGTCGACCGGATCGCCTCGACCCACTCCCACAACGGCCAGGCCGGCCGGCGCTGGTGCTCCGCCACGAACGACCGCAGCGTACCGAGATCGTGGACACCCGGAGGTGACCCGAACGCCTTGATCAGGTCGTCGGTCCCGATCCGGTTGATCCGATCGTCGATATGCCGCGGCTTCTCCGGGCTTGATGTGGCGTTCATGCGTTCCCTGGATCAGGCATCATCGAGACGTCGACGGGCTGCCGGGTCTCGATCGAGGTGTGAGCGGCTTCCAGTACGGCGGTGACGTTGCGGCTGCTCTCGATCGTGATGAGCGGTTGCTTGCCGGTGCGGCAGCACGAGACCCAATGCGCGATCGCGTCGGCGTACGCGCCGGCCGGGATGCCGTGCATGACGCGCTGCAGCATGTTTCTCGGGTACGTGTAGCTGTCCGGCCGAGCGACGACGACGCTCTCCTTCTGCCGGTCCAGCTGGACCACGCCGTCGCTCGCGACCACCGAGACATACGAGTCGACTGTGGTCGGGAAGGTGTTCGGATAGATCCACGCCGACTCGAACGTGGCCACCGCACCTCGTGAGTACTCGGCCTGGATCTGGATGGCGTCCGGCGTCTCGATCCCGAGCGACCGGAGCTTCCCCCATCGAGCAGTCGCGTAGACCCGCTGCACCTGGTCGCGCAGCAGCCAGGAAACCAGGTCGATGTCGTGACTGGACAAGAACCACGCGCACGTCGTCCGGTCCGCCCAGGACAGCATTTCGGTCGGAACGAAGATCGTGTCGTCCTTACGCGCGTACGCAACTGCCCCTTCGCCGAGGTCCGCGAGCAGGTCATGGGCCTGCGCGTACGCCGGAACCCACCGGTGATTGAACAAGCACATCGCCACGACGCCGTTCGCCCGGATCGCCTTGACCGCAGCGTCCGCCTCGGCGACCGAGGTGGTCAAGGGCTTCTCGACCAGGATGTGTTTCCCCGCTGACGCGGCCCGCACCATCATGTCGCCGTGCAGATCATCCGGTGTGGTCAGCACGACGGCATCAACGGACTCGTCCGCCAGCAAGGCATCCAGATCCGGGTGGATCGCCGGCCGGGACGCACCGCGCCCCTCGATCTCGTCGGCCAGCCGACCGGCAGACTCCGCCGAGCGGCTGGTCACCGCCGTGACCTCGACCTCGGGCAACCCGGACAGGGACAAGGCGTTGCCTCGCCCCATGATCCCGGCGCCGACGATCCCGATTCGCACCCCGTTGGTCATCTGCTCATCGGCCCTTCGAGAGAGTGTCGTTCCATGCCTTCTCGGCGGCGTCCAACGCTTCCTTCACCGTCTTCGTACCCGACATGTAGGCCCGGATCTGGTCATCGAAAAGCTGTCGCAACTGGTCGTCGTTGCCGGATCCCATCGAGGCGTCCACGCTGTTCTTGAAGGTCTGCAGCAAGACCTTCCGGGCCTGGTCGGCCGGGGTGTTCCCGGCGATCTGGGTGAAGAACGGATCGGCCAGAGCCTTCACCGACGACGGGTAGATCGGCACCAGCTTGCACAGCGCGAGCTGCTGCTCCGGCGCGGCAACGTACTTCAGCCACGCGGCTGCCGCGGCCTGGTTGTCCGACTTGGCCGGGATGCCCATCACCTGCTGACCGGGCATGTAGAACTTGCCGTCGGCACCGACCACCGGTGGGCCGACCACGATCGAGCCGTAGACGGCGGGGGAGTTCTTCTGGATGTTCAGCAGCGTGCTGGACACGGCAGCTGGGTTGAACGCGATCTGCTTGTTCTCCAGTGACTGAGGCAGGTTGCGCTGGTCCGTGCTGAGGCTCCCTGGAGCGATCGCCCCGGAGCTGAAGGCGGTCTTGAACTTCTCCACCAGCGCGATAGTCTCCGGCGTGTTGAAGGCCGCGGTCTTCCCGTCCTCCGACAGCAGCGGGATGCCGTTGGCCTGCACGACACTGGAGTAGGCCATGAAGTTGGTGGCCGACTTCCCGGTCGCGTCGTGGTAGGACTTCGCCAGCGCGAGCGCGGCGTCGTACGTGGCGGGTGGTTTGGCCGGGTCGAAGCCTGCCTTGGCGAGCAAGTCCTTGTTGTAGAACGCCAGCGACGTGCCGCCGTTGTACCAGGGGATCGCGATCCGCTTGCCGTCGGCAACCAGTGGGTCGGCCAGGTTGGGCAGGTAGGCGGCTACGTCGTCCTTGCTGAACAGGCCGTTCAGGTCGCTCATCGAGCCGGCGAACAGGCCGGTGGTCGCGGAGGTGAAGTTGACGACGTCCGGAACCTTGCCGCTGGCGATCGCGGCCAGCAGCTTGGTGTTGATGTCCTGGCCCGGTACGTCGACCCAGTTGATCTTCACCTTCGGGTGTTCCTTCTGATAGGCGTCGATCCACTTCTGGATGTCCGGCCCGTAGTTCTTCTGGAGGTTGATCGTCCACCACTCGACGTCACCGGAGTAGGCGTCGCCGGACTGCTTCGGGTCGTCGCCGCCGGCCGGACTGCCGGAGACGCAGGCGGACAACGCCAGTGGCAGGGCCAAGACCAACGCGGCCAAGGGCACGAGGCGGCCCTTCAGTAAGGATCGTGCCATCGCGAGCTCCCTTGGGTAGAGCGGATGTCCTAAACGCGGCTTACAGACATCACAGTGTTCGGCATCGATTCGCCGCCGTCAACTCGTTCTCCCCAGCTTTGTGGAAAAGAAGTCGACAGCGGGCCGGGAGAATCGGCTGTGGATTACTGCTTCCGGCTCGGCGCGATGTGAGCTACGGTTTTCGTTAACTCTGAATCTGAAAGCCAGGTTTCGGACAGGAGAGGAGGTCGGTATGCCGAGCCTCACTGGCCGCACGGTCGGTCAGCGCTGGTACACGCCGTATGTGTTCATGCTGCCCGGGCTGCTGTTCTACGCCGCGATGTTCGCCTGGCCGGCCGTGATCGCGATCCAGCTGGCATTCTCCGACTACGACATCGTCAGTCCGATCCGCTTCTCCGGCCTGGACAACTTCGCCCGGCTGCTGCACGACCCCAGGGTCGGGATCGCGCTGCGCAACTCGGCGCTCTTCGTGGTGATGTTCCTGCCGCTGACGGTCGTCGCGCCGCTGTTCCTGGCGATGCTGGTCAACATCAAACTGCGCGCGATCCAGGCGTTCCGGATGCTCTACTACCTGCCGGTGATCACGTCGATGGTCGCGGTGGCAGTCGCCTGGAAGTACGTCTTCAACCGTGAAGGCGTCGTGAACTGGCTGCTCGGCCTGTTCGGTGCCGGACCGATCGACTTCCTGCTCGACCGGCATTGGGCCCTGCCGACCGTCGTGCTGCTGGAGGCCTGGAAGAACGCGGGGCTGTTCATGATGATCTACCTGGCCGGCCTGCAGGCGGTCCCGTCCGAGCAGGTCGAGGCGGCCACGATCGACGGTGCGAACAGTTGGCAACGACTGCGACACGTCATCGTCCCGGCGTTGCGACCGACGTTCGCGGTCACGCTGATCCTCAGCATGCTCGAAGCGATGCGCGCCTTCGAGTCCGTGTACGTGATGACCCGTGGCGGCCCACTCGATTCGACCTTGACCCTCGGCTACTACATCTGGTCGAAGGCCTTCCAGGACTACGACATGGGCTATGCGAGCTCGGTCGGACTGCTGCTGTGGGCGATCATGCTTGTGCTGGCCGGCCTCAACCTTGTAGTGACGCGGCGGAGGGACGGCTGATGGCGGCCCGGCGCCGGCTCGGCCGCACACAGCTGCGGACCAAGCTGCCAGGACGTCCGTCCGCGCAGACTCCTGGGCGGAGGGCGCGGCGGATCGGTCTGTATGTCCTGCTGATCGCGGTAGCAGCGCTCTTCATCGGGCCGTTCCTGATCCTGTTGAGCTCGGCAACCAAGCCGGCCAGCCAGGACGTGTTCGGCTTCCCACCGGACCTGATCCCACGGCCACCGGTGGGCGACTGGTTCCGCGAGGCTTGGACAACGATCCCGTACGCACGCTTCCTGGTGAACTCACTCATCTACGTCGGCATCACGGTCCCGGTCTACCTCGTCGTGTCCGCGCTGACTGCCTACCCGCTGGCCCGGATCGCATTCCGTGGCCGGGGTCTGTTCTTCATGCTGTTCCTGTCGATCATGTTCCTGCCGGGCGAGCTGATGCTGATCCCACGCTTCCTGGTGATGAGCCAGCTCGGCCTGACCGACACGTTCGCCTCGGTGATCCTGCCGGCCGTGCTCTCGTCGCTCGGCATCTTCCTGCTCCGGCAGGCCTTCTCGCAGATCCCCGACGAGATCGTCGAGGCGGCCCGCGTGGACGGCGCGAACGAGTTCGCGATCTTCTGGCGGATCGCCATCCCCATCGTCGCGCCGACACTGGCGGTGCTCGCGATCCTCGGCTTCGTCTCGGTCTGGAACAGCTTCATCTGGCCGATGATCACGCTGACCAGTCAGTCCAAGTTCCCGATCGCGCTCGGTATCGCCTACCTGAGCGGCGTCAGCGGGACCGATGTGCGCGGCCTGGCCGCGGGCACGGTGATCTCGCTGATCCCGGTCGTCGCGGTCTTCCTCCTGCTTCAGAAACGCATCCTCGACAGCATGGGCGGCGCCGTCAAAGGCTGACCGCCGTAGCGCCACCTGCCCACCGCCGCCCGTTCCGTCCACCCCAGTGAGGCATCGTGATCAACACATCGCTCAGTCGTCGTACCCTCTTCCTCGGCTCCGCTGCCGCCGGAGTCGCTGCCTGGACCGGGCTGCCGGCCGGTTCGGCGTTCGCCGCTCCGCTCGTCTACGACTCGCCCGAGGCCTTCGACACGGCTCAGGCGGCCTACCTCGCCACCAATCCCACGAATAACGAGGACGGGAAGTACGCGTGGGGTGAGTCCTACTTCCTGCTCAGTCTGCTCCGGATGTACGAGGCCTATCAGGACGAGCGCTACCTGCGGACCTTCGAGGACCGTGCCGCGCACGTACTGGCGACGACCGATCACGCCCGCGGCGTAGAGGACTACAGCGGCCGGTCAGGCCCGGTCTGGCGCGCGGCCGGCAACTACACGGTCGGCCGCGGTGTGCTTCACGACGGTGACGGGACGCCCGCTGTCGAGATCCGGTGGGCCTGGTCCCGACCGGCCGAGTCGACGGCCGAGGTCTCGAACGTCTCCGGCGAGACCTTCGACCTGGTCCTGCGCAACCCGTTCGTCACCGGCGTCGTCACGTTGCGCGGCGTCTCGCTCGACCCGGCCTCGCCCTCGTACGTCGTGACCGCTGTCAACAAGGCCTTCACCTCATCCTTGCGGTGGACCGCCGCCGATCTGAGGCAGAGCCCGCACTCAGCGCCCGCGCCCGCAGCGACCACAGTCACCTTCACGTCGGACTTCTATGTCTTCGCCGTCCACACCGGCATGGTCGCGTATCCCTTGGCCCGGTACGCGCGGATGGTGTTCGAGGACCCGAAGCTGCGTCGCGGTCCGCGCCGACTTCGGACCGCAGTGAAGCTGCTTGCGGCGGCGACGGCAGCTGTGCAGTTCCACGACGGTGAGTACGTCGCCAACGCGGACGGGACCGGCAACTACGTTTGGCCGAAGGGCGCGCCCGTCCCGTGGGACGGCACCATCCAGCCGTACAACCAGAGCCACGGTCTCGGACTGGTTCAGATCGAGCTGTACCGCGCGACCAAGAGCCGGAGGCACCTGACGAGGGTCAAGGAGTTGCTCAAGGCCTATCGCACCGGCCTCAAGCTCACGGCGGACGGCGCCTACCTCTGGACCTACTGGCCGCCGTACAGCCAGGTGTACGCCGGGTTCACCGCCGCGGCTGGGATCTCGGAGTACACGCCGTCGTTCCCGGCGCAGCGACAGTACGAGGACATCAGCCATGCGGCGATCAGCACCGAGTTCATGCACGCGGCGTACGACGCAGGCATCGATGCCGACCTCGCCACGGAGGTCCAACGGTTTGCGGCGACGTTCACCCATCACATCATCCGGTCGGCGAACGAGGTCTGGTTTGTGATCAACGGGACCTCGGTCCCCGTGCCGGACAACGCGGTGCAGTGCGCGCGGTGGTGCAACTACGCCGAGCAGGACTTGCTCATCTATCAGCAGTCGTTGCGGGTGTACGACGCGCAGCAGCTCAACCCCGTGCAGGGATCGCATGCGCTTGGGATCGCCTACCTGAACTGGGCGAAGCAGTCCGGCTGGACGAACAAGTGAGGCGCCAGGAGATGAGCGCACCCGTCACCCGCCGCACCTTGCTTCTAGGTTCCGCCGCGACCGGAGCCCTGGCCTGGGCCGGCACAACCACGATCCCTAGCTTCGCCAACCGCGCCTCCGCCACCAGTTCTGTCACCGCCCTCGTCTACGACTCACCCGCAGCGTTCGATGCCGCCCAAGCCGGCTACCTCGCGAGCAATCCGATGGACAACGAGGTCGGGCTGTACGCCTGGGGCGAGTCCTACTTCATGCTCTCGCTGCTCCGGATGTACGAGGCCTACCAAGACCTGAAGTACCTGCAGACCTTCGAGCAACGCGCCGCGCATGTGCTCGCGACGACCGACCACGCCCGCGGCGTGACGGACTACCGCGGCCGGTCCGGCAAGGTCTGGCGTACGGCGGGCAACTACACCGCCGGCCACGGCGTACTCCCCGACGGCAGCGGTGCGCCGGCCGTGCAACTGCGCTGGTCCGGAGCCCGGTCAGCCGAGTCGACCGCCGAGGTAGCCAACGTCTCCGGCACCACCTTCGACTTGATCCTCCGCAACCCCGGGACCACGGGCGTCGTGACACTCAGCGGTGTCTCCCTGGATCCGGCGGCGGCGTCGTACGTCGTGACTGCGGTCAACAACGCCTACACGGCAGGGCTTAGATGGACCGCGGCCGATCTGAGGACCTCGCCGCAGTCCGCGCCCGCGCCGGCCGCGGGGACGATTGCCTTCCAGCCGCAGTACTACGTGTTCGGCGTTCACACCGGGATGATCGCGTTCCCGCTCGCTCGGTACGCGCGCATGGTGCTGCAGTCGCCGAGACTGCGGAAGGGTGCTCGCCGGGCCCGGGCCATCCAGCTGCTCAACGCCGCGCGCCAAGCAGTGGCGTTCCACGACGATGAGTACGTCGCGACTGGTGACTACGTCTGGCCGAAGGGCGCGCCGATTCCGTTCGACGGCACGATCCAGCCGTACAACCAGAGTCATGGCCTCGGTCAGGTGCTGGTCGAGCTCTACCGCGTGACGCGGGAGCGTCGCTACCGAACGATGGTCGTTGCGATGCTGACGAGGTACCGCGCCGGCCTGACGCTCGAGGCCGATGGTGCGTACAGCTGGCCGTACTGGCCGCCGTACAGTCAGCTGTATGCCGGATACCCGAAGACCGCGGGGATTTCGGAGTACACGCCGTCGTACCCGGCCTCGCGGCAGATCGAGGACATCAGTCATGCCGCGATCAGTCTCGAGTTCGTGCACGCGGCGTACGACTCGGGGATCGACACCGGTCTCGCGGCGGACGTACAGCGGTTCACCGCGACCTTCACGCAGCGGGTCGTCCGGTCGGCGACCGAGGTCTGGTATCGCGTCGACGGCACTGGAGACGCCGTACCGGCCAATGCAGTGCAGGCGGCGAGGTGGGGTGCATACGCCGAGCAGGACCTGGTCGTCTATCAGCAATCGCTGCGTGTCTACGACGCGGTGCAACTCGTGCCGGTGCAAGGGTCCCATGCATTGGGTATCGCGTACTTGAACTGGGCCAAACAAGCTCCTTGGAGGAAGCAGTGAGATTGCTACGTGTGCACACCGATGCCGGCCTGCGCGACGCCGTACTGACCGAGGACGGTCGGGTGGCGACGCTGGACGGTGAGGTCGAGGCGGCGTACGACGTGGATCGGCTGCGGGAGCGGGCGGCCGGCGCGGACGTGGAGACGGCATCGGCATTTGAGGACGTGCGGTTGGCCGCGCCGCTGAGCCCCGGGAAGATCGTGTGCGTCGGGTTGAACTACGCCGACCACGCGGCCGAAGGCGGTCAGGATGCGCCGGCCGAGCCGATCCTGTTCATGAAGGCGCCGGACACCGTGGTCAGCGCTCGCGACGATGTCGTGATTCCGCGCGGCAGCGAGAAGACCGACTGGGAGGTCGAGCTCGGAGTCGTGATCGGGCGTACGGCGGCGTACCTCGACAGCGAGGCAGAAGCGCTGGACCACGTCGCGGGCTACGTGCTGGTCAACGACGTGTCGGAGCGGCACTTCCAGCTCGAGCGCGGCGGGCAGTGGGACAAGGGGAAGAACGCGCCGACGTTCTGCCCGATCGGTCCGTGGGTGCTGACCGCCGACGAGGTTCCCGATCCGCAGGCGATCAAGCTCGGGCTCGACGTGAACGGCGACGTACTGCAGGACAGTTCGACGGCGCAGATGATCTTCTCCGTCGCGCATCTGGTCCACTACATCTCCCAGTTCATGACGCTGTATCCGGGCGATGTGATCAGCACCGGCACACCGGCCGGTGTCGGCGCCGGGCAGAAGCCACCGCGATTCCTCCGCACCGGTGACGTCCTGAGGGTCTGGGCGGACGGCCTCGGCGAGCAGCACACGCGGCTGGCCTGATGATCGTCGACAAGCTCGCAGTCGAAGTCTTCCTTGATCCGGTGGCGCTGGGTGCCGCGGCTGGGGCCGCAGCCGCCGAGTCCCTGCGCCGGACGATCGAGCAGCAGGGCTCGGCACGGTTGGTCCTCGCCGCCGCGCCGAGTCAGACGCACACCCTCGCCGCGTTGTCTGTTGCTGAGGGCATCGATTGGTCCAAGGTGCAGGCCTTCCACATGGACGAGTACGTCGGCCTCCCCGCCGACGCCGACCAACGGTTCGGCCGCTGGCTGGGCCGGCACTTCACTGCGCCGGCGCCACTGCTCACGTTCGATCCTGATGGTGATGCGGACCCCGCAGCCGAGGCGGACCGCTACACCAAGGCGATCGCGGCCGCGCCGATCGATGTGGTGCTGGCCGGGATCGGGGTGAACGGGCATCTGGCGTTCAACGATCCGCCGGCGGACTTCAGTACGAGCGACCTCGTGCAAGTGGTCGCCCTCGACGAGACCAGTCGGCGGCAACAGGTGGATGAGGGGTTGTTCGCGCAACTCGACGACGTACCGACGCATGCGTGGACGTTGACCGTTCCGTGTCTGCTGTCGGCGCGGGAGATCTTCTGCATGGTGTCCGGTCCCGCGAAGCGCAACGCCGTACGACGGACTCTGCACGGACCTGTGGATCCGGATGTCCCGGCCAGCGTGCTGCGGACGCATTCGCACGCCCGGTTGTTTGTGGATCGGGAGGCGGCAGGGGATGAGTGAGTACCTGACCGCGATCACCACGCTGCTTGGGCGGATCGAGGCCGAGGAAACGGAGTCGGTCGAAGCGGCCGCTCAAGCGATGGCCGAACAAGTCGGGGCCGACCGGTTGATCCAGGTCTATGGGCCAGGCGGGCATTCCAATCTGGCCGCGCAGGAGATCTTCTTCCGCGCCGGTGGACTGATGCACGTCTCGGCGATCCTCGACGAGGGAACGCTGCTGTCGAACGGTGCGCTGCGATCGATGGCGGTCGAGCGGACCGCAGGCTACGGGCGCATCGTGATCGAGAACGCCGAGCTAGGCCCTGACGACCTGCTGATTCTGGTGAACGCCTATGGGATCAACGCAGCGCTTATCGACGCGGCGTTGACCGCGAAAGACCGGGGCGCGCGGACGATCGGCGTGAGTTCACGCGAGCACGCGGAGCGGACGGCGAAGGATCATCCGGCCCGGCATCCGTCGGCCGCCAACCTGCATGAGGTGGTCGACCTGGCGGTGGATACGAAGGTCCCGATCGGGGACGCGGTGATCGAGCTCGACGGGATGTCCGAGCGGGTCGGCGCGGTCTCTACGTTCGCCAACGCGTTCACGCTCAACCTGATGGTGATGCGGACCATCGAGCTGCTGATCGAGCGGGACGTCGTACCGCCGGTGTGGCGGAGTGGGAACGCGCCTGGTGGTGACGAGGCGAACGCGGCCTTCATCGGACGGTTCCGGGAGCGGGTGCGATGGCTGTAGGCAGGCTGTCCGGACGCGATCCGTGGTCGGGCGACGTCCTGCACCTCGAGTACGCCGACGGCCGGATCACCACCATCGACCGAGCGCCCGCGAGTGGCGAGCCGGGGCTGCCTTGGGTCTGCCCCGGGTTGGTGGATCTGCAGGTCAACGGGTACGCCGGGTTCGACTTGAATGGCGACGACCTCTCTGTTGAGACGGTCGTCGGGTTACGGGACGCGTTGCGGCAGGTCGGGGTGACGACATTCGTCCCGACGGTGATCACCGCTGAGGCTGCGCGGTTGCAGCAGGCGATGGAGATCATCGCGGCGGCGCGGCGCCTACATCCTGAGGTTGCGGCTGCGATTCCGTGTGTGCACGTGGAAGGGCCGTTCATCTCGGATCAGGACGGGCCGCGCGGGGCGCACGATATCGCGGAGGTGCGACCGCCGGATCTGGATGAGTTCGAGGCGTGGCAGCGGGCGTCGGGCGGGTTGGTCGGGATCGTCACGGTGTCGCCGCACTGGGCGGGGAGCGCTGAGTTCGTTGCCGCGGTAGTTGCCGCAGGCACTCGGGCGGCGATTGGACATACCCACGCTGACGCAGCGCAGATCCGCAAAGCGGTGGATGCCGGCGCGAGCCTGTCCACGCATCTGGGCAATGGTGCGCATGCGCAGTTGCCGCGGCACCCCAACTACCTGTGGAGCCAGCTGGCCGAGGATCGGCTGCAGGCTGGGTTCATTGCCGACGGCCACCATCTGCCGAGGGACACGTTCATTGCGATGGTTCGGGCGAAGGGCGTGGACCGGTCGTTCCTGGTGTCTGATTCGGTCGCGGTCGGCGGGCAGACACCCGGGATCTACTCGTCACCCGTCGGAGGTGAGGTCGAGCTGACCGATGACGGGCGACTGCTGGTGCGAGGTACGCCGTACCTCGCCGGAGCGGCCGCCCCACTCGCGGACGGCGTCGCGTGGGCAGCCAACGCCTTCTCGCTCCCCGAGGCGCTCACGATGGCCACCACCAACCCCCGCCGCATCATCGGCGGGCCGGTGACGGGGGAGTTGGAGGTGGGCACACGCGTTGCAGACGTGATCACCTTTGAGTGGCGGCCAGGAGATCTAAGGTTGAGAGGACTAAGTCCGCTTCCATGACTACTTCTTCAGTGCCACTGCGATCGCATCGGCGAGTGGGGTAGTTGGACGGCCGATCAGGCGGGCCAGGTCGGAGCCACGTCCGGCCAGGAGTCCACGCTCGATCGCGTTGTCGACGCCGACGAACAGCTGAGCCACCGGCTCAGGTAGCCCCGCGGCGACCAGCACCTCGGCATGGGCCGACGGCGAAACGTTGTTGTAGGCAACTTCCTGACCAGCCTGCTTCGACAGCTCCGCCGCGTACTCGGTCAGCGTCCACGAGGTGTCCCCGTTCAGCTCGTACGCCGCCTTCTCATGACCCTCCCCGGTCAGGACGACGGCCGCCGCGGCAGCGTAGTCGCGCCGGGAAGCCGACCCGATCCGACCGTCACCCGCGCTACCGACCACACCATGCTCGAGCTGTACGCCGATCTGCTCGGTGTAGACCTCGTGGTACCACCCGTTGCGGAGGAATGTGTACGGCAGACCCGAGTCGAGGATCGCCTGCTCGGTCGCCCGGTGGTCAGCGGCCAGATCGAAATCGGCCTCCGGCCCGCCGAGCACACTCGTGTAGGCGATTCGTACGGCGCCGGCTGCCTTGGCCGCGTCGATCACGGACTGGTGCTGCGCCCGCCGATTCGGCTCGAGGCCGGAGATCAACAGGACCGTGTCGCCGGCGCGGAACGCGGTGGCCAGCGCGGCCGGGTCGTTGTAGTCGGCGATCCGGACCTCGACGCCACGGGCCGCGATCGGAGCGGCCTTCTCGGCGTTCCGGGCGACCGCGACCACCTGGTCGGCCGGTACCCGCTGCAGCAGTTCATCGATGACTAGCTGGCCGAGGTGACCGGTGGCGGCGGTGACGACGATGCTCATCCGTACTCCTTGTTGTTTAGGCTTGTACTACCGACCTTAGGCAGGCAAGAGAAGCGGATCTATGTCCATAGATCGCTGATTCATGTCCCATCGTCTTGAGTGGCGCGAGTATGATTCCCACCATGGATGTTCTCGCCGACGTCGTCTCCGTGCTCCGGACCGGTCCGGCCGCCTCGGCCCGCACCGACGTCCGCGGACCGTGGGGCCTGCGGTTCAGCCACTCCTTCGGTGCGTCTTTCCACCTGGTCCTGCAAGGGACCGCGTGGCTGCTGCCATCGGGCGGAGCCGCGCCGGTCGCGATGGGCCCGGGTGACGTCGTACTCCTGCCGCGCGGGCTCGAGCACGCGATCGCCGATCATCCCGACTCCCCGCTGGTCGACTTCGATCCGGAGAACGTGGTGCCTGCGCAGGGTGAGGGCGCCCGGGCGCTGTTGCTGTGCGGGACCTACCGGCTCGATCGGGAGCGGCCGCATCCGATGCTGAGCAAGCTGCCCGATGTCGTGCACGTCCCCGCGGATCCGGGCCGGCATCGCACCCTGCACACCACGATCGGCATCCTCGGCGAGGAGCTCGACGGCAATCGGCCGGGTGCCGCGGCCGTCGTACCGGCGCTGGTCGATGCGCTTCTGGTGCTGATCCTGCGGGCTTGGTTCGAGGATCACGGCTGCCCGACCGAGAGCGGTTGGTCGCGGGCGTTGACCGATCCGGCGGTGGCGCGGTCGCTGGAGTTGATTCACGACCGGCCCGGCGCGGCTTGGACCGTCGCGGACCTCGCGGGCGACGTCGGGTTGTCCCGGGCCGCGTTCGCTCGGCGCTTCACCGAGGCCGTTGGCGAGCCGCCGTTGACGTACCTGTCGCGCTGGCGGATGACGACGGCCGCGCGGATGCTGCGCGACCACGATCAGCCGCTCGCGACGGTGGCGAAGGAGATCGGCTACACGTCCGAGTTCGCCTTCGCGAAGGCGTTCAAACGCGACTTCGGCATCCCACCCGGCACCTACCGCAAACAGCTCACCCCGGCCTAAGGCAAAGAGCTCCCCGGCCTGACCGTCAGGTCCTCCGGCCGAAGCGTCGCCACCAACTCGCCCCGACTCCGTACGCCGACCTTCGCGAACGCAGCCTTCAGATGATCCTGGATCGTATGCGGCGAGATCGACAACCGATCCGCGATCTCTGCGGTCGTGTGCCCGGAGATGACCTCCAAACAGATCTCCCGCTCCCGCGTCGTCAGCCCGTACGCCGCCAGCAACATCCCGACCAGGTGATGACCAGACGCCGGCTCGATCGTGACGACAACCTCCTCGTCGGAGTCTCCGATCAACCGGCTGCCCTGTAAGACGACCCAGCCACCCGAAGCCGTCTGCACCCGCGCCTGAAATGTGCCGGCCGCCCGAGTCCCGGTCACCACAGCACGCAGGAGTACGGCGAACCGCCCGGGAGCGATCTCGTTCAACTCGTCCTGCCATGTCCGCGCGGCCGCGGTGATCGCGCGCGGCTCACCGCCAGGACCCGTGACCACGATCGCGGGACCCACGCCCGCGCCGTACCCATGAGCGTCGGTCCGCACGGCGACCCGCGTCGCCGCACCGATGACTGCGGCGACCGAGCCGAGGAACTCCACCTCGCGATCGCTGTAATCCGATCCGCTGCGGACGAACCCGGCCGCGCCCCAGCAATCCCCATCGACCGTGAACGTCGCCCGTACTTCGTGCTCGAGCCCGAGCGGCCGCCACACCTCGTTCAGCCGGCGGTGTCCGACGACGTCGCGATACGGCAGATCGGACAGCCGGGCCACTGCATCTGACCGGCGGGCCAGCTCGGCGAACGAGTTCGGCACCGTTCCGGCGTACTCCGTCTCGGCCAGCCGGGGCTCGTACTCGGCAGGAATCCGGTCGCGGCCGCTCGTCATCGAGCTGATCACCAGCGTGCCCGGATCGATCCCGGCCCAGCAGGTCAGCTCACTGCCGACGACCTGCTCGACCACCTCGATCGCGGCGGCATGCAAGTCCACGACGCCCAGTCCGGACGTTGCCAATGCCGCGATATCCCGGCGCGCAGTCCGCGCGCGGCCCTCCCACATGGGCTCAGTATGCGCCGCCGTACCGAGGCCGCCTATCCCCGAAATGTGGGGAATCCACCGCCCGGACGAGGCCCAGCCGGACGGGATATCACGCCGACGAAACCGCTCCTACCGTCCGTTCCATGAATGAATCAGTGCACCTCAGTACGGCGGGAACCGGCGCGGAGTACGCCGCCCCGGACGCCATCGTGACGGTCAAAGTCGGCGCCGAACACAGCGGCGCGCAGTACGAACTCTTCGAGATCGACGCCCCGCGCGGACCGGCCTCACCTCCGCACAGCGAGTCCTGGAGCAAGGCCTTCTATGTGCTGCAGGGCCGGATCCTGGTCCAGGCCGGGGACCAGGGCTACGACCTCGGGCCGGGCTCGTCGATCAGCATTCCAGCCGGCACCGTGAACACCTTCTCGGTACTCACGCCATCCGCGAAGTTCCTCACCATCAGCCAGACCGGCCGCATGGGCGCGTTCTTCGCGGATCTGGCCACAGCGGACCCCGCGGCCATCAACGAAATCACCAGCCGGCACGGCGTGACCCTTGCGGAGCTGTCATGAGTACGGCGGCGCAGGTCCTGGCGATCGTGATCGCGGTGATCCTCGGGTCGGTGTTCGTGATGGAGTCGTTCCTCTACCGGCACCCGAAGCTCTATCCGCTGTTCCTGACCAAGCCCGGGGATCTCGACGCGGTCCGGATGTGGTCGATCAACATGGGCTTCTACAACCTGACCACCGCGCTCGCGCTGGTGATCGGCGTCGTCCTCGCGCGCTCCGGCCACGTCCCGCAGGGCGAGGCGCTGGTCGCGTTCACCGCCGCGCAGCACGTGTTCATGGCCGTCGTCCTGGTCGCGTCGGAACGCAGGTTGTGGCTCAACGCGCTCATGGAAGGCATTCCTGCTGCGGTTTTGCTCATCCTGGTGCTCAGCTGACCCGTAGGAAAGTTACGAGATTTGCGCCACTATGGGCACGAACCACCGCGCACACTCAAGGTTCCCGGAAAGTCACCGACAGTTCCACCAGACCGGGGGCCTACCGCCCTGAGTACCCGTGAAGGTGAGGCCTCATGAGCCCAATCAGTCGCAGAACCCTTGTTTTCGGCGGACTGGCCGCGGCCGGTGTCGGCGCACTCCCGACTCGATCGGCAGTGATCGCAGCGACCGCGGCAGTCCCGTACCCGTTCCAGCTCGGTGTCGCATCCGGTGAACCGGATGCCTCCAGCGTCGTGCTCTGGACCCGCCTGGCCCCATCGCCGGTCAACGCCGACGGCCAGGGCGGGATGGCGAACGCCGACGTCGCCGTCGATTGGCAGGTGTCGACCACCGACACCTTCAGCACCCTCGTTGCCTCCGGCTCGGTCACCGCGACGTACGCCGCCGCCCACTCGGTGCACGTGATCGCGAACGGCCTGAGCCCCGACTCCGACTACTTCTACCGTTTCCGCGCCCAAGGTCATCTGTCACCGGTCGGCCGGACCCGGACGACACCCGCGATCGGCGCGGCCGGCCGTGACCTGGTGATGGCCTTCACCTCCTGCTCGCACTACGAGGAGGGCTACTTCACCGTCTACCGCCGGATGGCCGAGGAGGACCCGGGCGTGATCCTTCACCTCGGCGACTACATCTACGAGTACGGCGCCACGACCGGACGCCCGCGGTTGCACCTGGGGAGCGAGATCGTCGCGCTGGCGGACTACCGCCGTCGGTACGCGCAGTACAAGACCGACCCGGATCTCCAGGCTGCCCACGCCGCCGCTCCGTGGATCGTCGTACCGGATGACCACGAGGTGGAGAACAACTTCGCTGGCACTGTCCGCGAGAACAACACGCCGGCGTTGACTGCGGCGCAGTGGACCGCGCGGCGGAGTGCGGCGTACCGGGCGTACTACGAGAACATGCCGCTGCGGCCCGCGCAGGTGAACAACGGCAACTCGATCCAGCTCTACCGGCGGTTGCGGTGGGGGAGTCTGGCGACGTTCCACATGCTCGACACCAGGCAGTACCGCAACGACCAGGCTTGTGGGGATGGCTGGAAGCTCTGCTCCGACGCGGATCTGGCGACGCGCAGCCTGCCCGGCAACCCGCAGGAGAGCTGGCTGCTGGACGGTCTCGGGCAGCACCTCGGGACCTGGGACATCATCGGTCAGCAGGTGTTCTTCGCCCGGCGGTTCAACTCGACCGGCGCGAGCATGGACTCGTGGGACGGTTACCGCGCATCCCGCGCCCGGATCCAGCAGGGCTGGGTCGATCGGGCCGTCCGCAATCCCGTCGTACTCACCGGGGACGTACACCGGGCCTGGGCGAACGACCTGAAAGCCGACTACAACAACGCGAACTCGGCGACCATCGGAACGGAGCTCGTCACGAGCTCGGTCACGTCCAGCGGCGACGGCGACGGCGCCACCGCTGTCCCTGATGTCGGGACCAACCCGTGGCTGAAGTTCTACAACAACCGCCGTGGGTACATCCGGGCCACCGTCAGCCCGACGCAGATGCGCGCCGACTTCCGCAATGTGGCCAAGGTGTCTGAGCACGGTGCCGCGGCGGCCACGGCGAAGTCGTTCGTCATCCAAGAAGGCCACCCCGGCCTGCAGGCGGTGTGACGTGAAGAAGACACTGGCAATCACCGCGCTGGCGGCGACCGCACTCACGTTCACAGCCCCCACTGCGGACGCACACATCGCCGCACCGACTTGGGCGACCGCGAACAGCGTGTCCACTGGCGACCAGGACGCACCGTCGATCGCGACCAACCGCAACGGCTACGTGGCTGTGGTGTGGGAGGACGACCGCGACACCGACAACGCGACCGACAACGTGCACAGCGACATCTGGTTGCGGCTGTTCCACAACGGCACAGCGGTCTACGAGAAGAAGCTGTCCGCCGGTGGCAGCAGTGGAGTGACGAACTGGCGGCACCTGCATCCGGACGTCGGTCTCGATGACAAGGGCAACGCGGTTGTGGTGTGGCAGGACGACCCGGACGGCAACGGCTTCTACAACATCCCGTACCGCGTCGTGAGCACCGCCGGCACGGTCACCGCGACCGGCAACGCCAACACGAGCTCTGCCGGTCAGCAGATCAACCCGCGGGTCGCTGTCGACCCAGACGGTGCGCCGAGCAGTGCAGCGGTCGCGTTCACGGTGGCGTGGGAGGACATCCAGACCGGTACGCCGGCAACGGTCAAGGCGGCCGGATACACCGGACCGACTACGCGGGCCTGGGAAGTCACCGCATCTGTGGCGACAGGCCAGCAGCACAACCCGGACGTCGCAGTGTCAGCCTCCGGCGACGCGGACGTCGTCTGGGAAGCCGATGGCGACGTCGGACTGATCCGGCTGGCCCGGACCAACGGTGCGGCCACGCTGTCCCGCCGAGTGGCGAACTCCAACACCACCGGGCAGCAGACGCACCCGTCCGTGGCGGCGAACTTCAACGGTGACTTCGCGGTCGCGTGGGAGTCCGACCACACCGGTACGGCGGGTTCCTGGACGCGCACCTTCACCTCGACCGGCACAGCCCGGTACGCCGACGTCTTGGTCGCCAACGGGGCCAAGGCACCGTCGATCGGGATCGACGACCAAGCGCAGTCGGTCGTCGGCTGGACCGTTCAGGCCACCGACCTCGACGTCTGGGTCCGCGGCTTCGGCACGAACGGCACGGACACCGGGCGGTTGTCGTCCCAGCAGCTGAGCTCGGTCCCGGCCGGGCGCCAGGAGCAGATGACGGTCGCGGTCTCGCCGTACGCCGAGGTTGCCGTCGCCTACACCGACGACAACGACGGCAATACCTACGACCAGGTCTACCTGGGGACCGCAATCTCCAACAACAGCTGGTGAATCATCGTGTCGCTGGGGACATCGTGCTGAGGACGGTGTTCCCAGCGGTGACGACCTCCAGGTGATCGATGTCCTGCAACGGGATCGACGTACTGGCCGGGACCTCGGCGCGGTAGTTGCTCGGCGCGGCCCACCAGCCGGCCGTCTCGGTGGTCCCGTCGCGCCCGTGCACGATCAGCTCGCAGTGCTCACCGGCTTTGAGGTCAGTCATCTTGAGCTGGATGTCGGTACCCCAGCCGTGGCTGGTGAGCTTGGCCGTGGTGTCGATCCCGCCCGCGCCATTCGTCGACGACCAGGTGACCGCTGTCGCGGTGTCGATTGTCTGCAAACCGACAACCCCGCCGGCGACGACGAGAGCAGCCGCCGCAGCCACGGTGGCCAACAGCCGCTTCCGTCGTACAGGTCTCTTGGGCAGTTGGAGGGGCACTGGCTCCGGTGCGTCCGACTCGATGTCCTCGAGTGGGACGGAGTGCAGGAGCGCGGGGAGGTGGGCGAACTGGAGCAGGGTTTCGCGGCAGGCGGCGCAGGTCGCCAGGTGCTGTTCGGTCGTACGCCGTTCCGCGGGCTCGAGCGCACCGAGGACGTAGGCGCCGATCGTGGTGATCTCCGGGCAGGTCATGAGCCGGTCACCCCTCGTTCCTCCAACGCGGCGCGCAGTGCGTGGAGCGCGTAGTAGCTCCTCGATTTCACTGTCCCGGCTGGGATCCCCAACACGGTGGCCGCCTCGTTGACGGTGCGCCGCTTGTAGAAGAGCTCGATGATCACCTGCAGGTGGTCGCGACTGAGACCGTGCAGAACCTCGGTCACCTGCCAGGCCTGCAGGACCCGGTCGATGTCATCACCGAGAGCGGCGAACTCGCGGCCCTCGATCGGTACTTCGGCCACCCGCGCGCCGCGCTTGCGGCGACCGGAGATGACCAGGTTGCGCGCGACCGTGAACAACCAGCCGCCGGCCCGGTCGGGGTCCAGCTCGGCTGAGTGTGCCCACGCCCGCGCCATCGTCTCCTGCACGATGTCCTCCGCGTATTGGCGATCTCCGCCCACCGAACGCAGGACGTAGCCGAACAAGGGCCGCCGGTACCTGTCGTACAGCGCGCGGATCACTGTGTCGTCATCCACATCCATCAACTACGTATGGAAGCGATCAAAGGTTCAACTGAACCATCGGGCACGGTTTCGCGTACTTGCCGGGGAAAGGAGTGACTCTGAATGAAACCCACGAAATGGTTGCTTGGAGCAATAGTTGGAATGGCGGCGTTGAGCGCCTGCGGTGCCAGTGGCAACGCACAGCAGTCGACCGGCAACGCGCCGGCCGCCGCGGTGTCGGTCAAGGATGTGAACGGTGCTGGTCCGACGCTGGTCGACGCCAGCGGCAAGACGCTGTACTTCACCGACCAGGAAGCGAGCGGCGCGTTGAAGTGCACCGCGAACTGCTTGACCTTCTGGATTCCGGCGACCGGAACGGCGGACGCAGCGAAGGCGGTCCCGGGTGTTGCTGTCGTGCAGCGGTCCGACACGGGAGCGGATCAGCTGACCTACCAAGGCAAGCCGCTGTACACCTTCAAGCTCGACACCGGTGCCGGGCAGGACAAGGGGAACAACGCGCAGGACTCGTTCGGCGGTACGGCGTTCACCTGGCACGCCGCGACGACGACGGCGGCAGCCCCGACGCAGGCGCCGTCCTCGTCCGGCGGTTACGGCTACTAGAAGGTGTGCGGTGGTGGAGAGTTCCCCACCACCGCACCGGACTACTGACCGGGGACGAAGACGACGGCGTCGCCGACCGCTCGTTCGGCGCCGTTGGTGCCGCTCGGGTGGTTGACGAGAGTGCCGTCCTGGAGAGCCATCGCGGTCGAGCCGCCGCCGTCCAGGTTGATCGAGTCGCGCATCCCGAGCGCCTTCGCGACCGCGGCCGTCTCGTCCAGTGTCGTCCCGACGCTCGTCGTCTGGCGGCCGTCGAGCGCAGCCAGGATGATCTTGCCGTCACGCGTCGTACCGGCGATCGTCCGCGGGTTGCGGTCGAAGAAGCTGCCGGTCCCGGCCGGTACGACGATCTCGCCCTTCTTGGTCAGCTGGTAGCGACCGGTCACGCCGTACAGGCCGTCGTGCAGCGGAACCTTGCGGCCGTTCTCGTCGGACAACGCGAGGTTGGTGCGGACGCCGCAACCCTTGGCGGCGACCTTCAGCAGCGCGGAGGTGTCCTGGCCGGTCGCCTGCAATGACGTCTGGCCGGCGGCGAGCGCCGTACCGCGCAGGTTCGACGTCCGGACCACGCAGCCCTTGTGGTCGAGCACGACCTCGATACCGGCGCCGGCCGGGGTGGTGGCGGCGAACTCGGGCGTGAACAGTACGACGTCACCCGGGACGGTGCATGCGGTCTGGTCGGGGAGGGCGGCGCACGCGGTCGGGATCACCGGCGGGTGGTTGATGAACTCGAGCGGGAGCACCGTGCCGCGGCGGTTGCTGACCGTGCCGGTCCAGCTCAGGTGGCCGGTCGTCAGTTTGTTGCTCTTGGCATCGATCAGCAGGTTGGCCTCGGTCGGGTCGGCGAGCGGCTCGCTGAGCAGCTTGCCGTTGGAGATGCCCAGGCCGACCGGGTCACCCGGGTACTGCGGGTTCGCGGTGAACGTGAAGAAGGACGCGTTCACGCCGGCCAGCGCACCGGCCGACTTCACCAGGTCCGACGTCTTCTCGACCTGCGCCAGGTCGGCGCCGTACGTCGCCTGCAGGTGGCCCTTCGCCTTCTTCGGGTCGATGGTGAGCACGCTGACGACCCACGGGCCACGCGGCGTGGTGTTGATCTGGTCGGCCGGCGCCGGCTCGGTGCCGCGGACGATCCGGGTCAGCGTGACCCCGCGGGCCAGCGTCTCGTAGCTCCGGGTCTCGACGAGGTCCGCGTCACCGAGCGGAAGTCCGTACCCGGCCTGAACCACGGTGGCGGCTGCGGTCGGGTCGCCGATGGGCGCCGCGTCGGCCGCCGGTACGAAGGCGGCCGACAGCAACGCCACTGTTGCGCCCAGCGCGGCGCTGAAAACTCGAGCGGAAGTAGTCATGGCCACCATCGTCGACGAAGGCGGTGGAATTTTTCAGTCCTGGGCCCTGACTCGTCAGCCTCTGACAGGTTACGGTTCAGTGCCGCGGAACCAGCCGGATCACCGGCAGCTCACGATCCGTCTTCACCTGGTACTCGGCGAAGCGCGGCGAGGCGGCCGTGATCCGCTCCCAGGCCGCGGCACGCTCGGCTCCGTGCAACTGCTCCGCGCGGACCTCCACGGTCCGGCCGTCGACCTCGATCCGGACCTGGTCCGGGTGAGCGGCGAGGTTGTAGTACCAAGCCGGGTTACCCGGTGCGCCCGCTGCGGAGGCGACGATCAACCAGTTCCCGTCATCGGGGAACCAGCCGACCGGCGTCGTACGCTCGGCTCCGCTCTTGCGGCCGACGGTCGTCAGGATCAAGGCATTGAAGCCCATGAAGGTGCTGGTCCGGCGGATGCGCCGGCTCATCAGGCGGTTCATCCACTTCATCACCCGGCCGCGCGGTTGACGGGCGCCGCGCGTACCGGCGCGGGTGTCGAAGCTCATCGCTTGCTCACCGCCTCGGACGTGTGCACGGTGCGGGTGGTGACGACCTTGTCGTCGTGGGTGAACGGCCGGGCCTCCAGGTTGAAGCTCCAGGAGATGGCCGGGGTGATCCGTAGGTAGGGCCCCGGTCCGAACTGGCCGTCGCGCTCGATCAGCTCGGCCTCTCCGTAGATGCGCAAGTAGCGGGGGATCCAGGGCTGGGTGGACGCCAGATCGTCGATGACAAACGCGACCTTCGTGTTACCGGCCCTGACGTTGCGATGCTTGCGGGTCTTGGCCGGGTCGATGCCGCCGACGTACACATACGTCCCGTCGTACTCGAAACCGACCGGTGCGACGTCCGGCTGACCGTCGGTCCCGACGGTCGCGAGGCGGCCCACAGGTTGTGACCGCAGATAGTCGAGCTCCAGTTCGGTGAATGACATCAGTCCTCCGGGTTCGATGGTTAATGCCACGTACTGTATGCGACATTAACCATACGCGCCATGTACCGTATTCCTGTGAGCAAGAGGGGCTTTGTGCTGCATGGGCCCGAGGTGGAGCCGGATCAGCTGGATGCCGCCTCGGGGTTGCTGCAGCTGACGAGTGTGGTGCAGAGCATGTACGCCGTGCTGTCCGAGCGGCACGACCTGACGCCGGTGCAGGCCAAGCTGCTCTGCGTCCTGCTCGACGGCCCGAGGGGCATGGCCGAGCTCGCACAGAGCTTCGGTGTGGAGAAGGCTGCGCTCACCGGATTGATGGATCGGGCCGAGAAGCGCGGGCTGGCCGAGCGTTCACCGGTCCCGGGCGATCGGCGCGCGCTGCAGGTGACGCTGACCCCGGCCGGACGTCGCGCTGCGATCGCCTTCCACACCGATGTCGGCAAGGCGCTGGACAAGCTCTTCGCGGATCTCGATCCCGTGGATCACGAGCATTTCCGCGCCACGATGGCCGGCATCATCAGCAGTTGCCGCAGTGGGAACGGTCCCTGCTGAGAGTCCAGCGGATGGGATTGCGGCGGCCTTCGGGGTGACGTTTCCTATACGATCGCGGCCGTGACCAAGCCGCTGAGTGCCTGACGTGTCCGCGATCGTCGGTGCCTTCGCCGCGCTGGTCGCGGTGGCGCTGATCGGGTACGTCGTCGGGCTGCTCGGCGTACTGCGGTCCGAGGACGAGCAGGTGTTGTCCCGGCTGGCGTTCTTCGTGGCGATGCCGGCGTTGCTCTTCACGACGGTCGCCCGGGCGGACGTGCATTCGATCTTCTCGGTGGTCCTCGTCACGAACGTGGCCAGTCTGTTCGTGGTCCAGGTGATCTTCCTGGTGATGGCCGCGGTGTGGCGACGGACTCGTTCGGAGGCGACGATCGGCGTACTCGCGTCGTCGTACGTGAACGCGGGGAACCTCGGCGTACCGGTGGCGGCGTACGTGCTGGGGGACGGGGCGCTGGTTGCGCCGATCCTGTTGTTCCAGCTGTTGGTGATGGCGCCGATCGCGTTCGCGGTGCTCGATGGTGATCAGCAGGGGTCGGGTCGGCGGGTGTCGCTGCGGACGGTGTTGGCTCGGCCGTTCCGCAATCCGCTGACGGTGGCGTCACTGCTTGGTCTGCTGGTCTCATTGACCGGCGTGCCGCTGCCGACGCTCGTGATGCGGCCGATCGAACTCGTCGCGGCGGCTGCGGTCCCGGTCGCGCTGATCGCCTATGGGCTCAGCATGAGTGCGGGCACGAAGGACTCGATCACACTGCAGCGGGACGTCGTACTGGCCGTGCTTCTGAAGACCGTGGTGCAGCCGATCGCGGCGTACGCCGTCGGCCGGTGGCTACTCGATCTCCACGGGACGGCTTTGCTGGCGCCGATGTTGTTGGCCGCGCTGCCCACTGCGCAGAACGTCTATGTGTACGCCGTTCATTACCGGAGCAGCCGCACTCTGGCACGGAGTGTGGTGCTGCTCAGCACGCTGCTGTCGATCCCGCTGATGATCGCGATCGCGGGCGTGCTGAGTTAGCTACTTCATCGCGTCGAAGGCTTCCTCGGCTACCGGGGCTACCTGGTCGACGGTGACGCCCTCGTTTGCAGACTGGAGGATGACCGTCAGCGTGCTGGATGTGAGATAACACTGGGTCGGGAGGTTCGTGGTCTCGACGCAGGTGGACTTGCCGACCTTCTTGATCTGGTCCCCGGTTGCACCGGAGTCTGCGACGGTCTTGTCGAGGTCGACCTTCCCACGCAGTGCGATCAGGACGAAAAAGCGATCGCCGTCCAAACTCCCGTAGGCCTCGACCGTCACATCCTTGCCGTCGTTGATCCTGCTCAACGCTTCCTGGGTCTGGTCGAGCTGCGCCTGAGTCCGGATCTCTTGATCGGTGACCTTGTCGAGGCCGGCGAGCTTCGCGGGCGGTGTGATCGCCCTCTGGGCGTTCAGCCGATTGAGCGGACCCAAGCCCCAGACGTAACCCAGCAGTGCCAGCACGATCAGCACCGCCACAACCCCGCCTACGGTGACCCAAGGCCCTCGAACCCGAATCCGCCGCCACCACTTCGTCTTAACCTCAGGAGCTCCGCCGCCCGCCGATTTCCCCGCATCCCCCTCCGCCGGCCCTGCAACCTTCGTGCCCCCCGCTGCCCCGCCCGCACCCGCCGCCGTCGCAGCACCAGCCGACTTCCCCGCGTCCGCCGTCGTCGCACCACCCGCGGTCGTCGCAGCGCTCGCCGACTCTCCCGCACCCGCGGTCGTCGCAGCGTCCGCTGTCTTCGTAGCGTCCACCGACTCTCCCGCGTCGGCCGTCTTCGTGGCGCCCGCGGTCTTCGTGGCGGCCGCTGTGCCTTCGTGGTTGCCTGAGCGCCTCCACCACCGCTTCTTTCCCTCGGCCGCCGGGGCCTCCTCCGGCTGCTCCGCGAAGAAGCCCGTCTCCGGCTTGTCCGCAGCGGCAGCCGCAGGCTCCTCGACCGTCTTGTCGCCCGCGCCTGCTGCGACCACCGGTGGGATCTCGGTCGTGGTTTCCGTCGCCGACTCAGGTGCGTCAGCGGACTTGGAAGCGGGCGTGGGGACAGGAGCCTCGGGAGTTGGGCCGGCCGGGGTGGTGGGGTCACTCATGGGGTTGGCTCCTCGGGCTACGGTCGCTCGGTTCGGACCCGATGGTTCCACATCGAGACAAATCGGCTCCGTAGCGTAGTCGGTTCAGGAGGTGGCTTCGACTCCAGCATCTCGCTTCGGGTGGAAAAACGGTTGCCCGCCTCCCCAACGAGAGACGGGCAATCCGGGACGACCAGACGTCAGGACGTCCAAACGTCAGAGCGTCGCGACGACCTTCACGGCCTCGGACTCGTCCGCGTGCCAAACGATCTCGCCGGTGATCCGGCCCGCCGCGCGCAGATCGGGCTCGGCCCGCTCCGCCAGCGCCAACCGGGCCGCGGGACCGGTGACCTCGACCTTGCTGACCTCGGTCTTCATCGAGACCTGCGCCTCCGACTTGGCGCCGCGGATCCCCGCGAGCACCTCGGAGACCGCATCCAGGACCTCAGCCTCCTGATCCGCAACGGCAAGATCCGCCTCCGGCGTCGGCCACGAAGCCAGGTGGATCGAACCCTCCTGCCACCACGACCACACCTCTTCGGTCGCAAACGGCAGGTACGGCGCCAGCAACCGCAACTGGACCGACAACGCAACGGCCAGCGCCGCCTTCGCCGAATCAGCAGCCGCCTCGCCCTGGCCGCCGTACGCGCGCTCCTTCACCAGCTCGACGTAGTCGTCGCAGAAGGTCCAGAAGAATCGCTCGCTGACCTCGAGCGCACCGGTGTAGTCGTACCGCTCGAAGGCGGCCGTCGCGTCGGTGACCACCGACCGCAGCTGCTGCAGCATCGCCAGGTCGACCGGCTCGGTCACCGCGGAGGCGTCCACCGTCGTCGCCCCGAACCCGAGGACGAACTTCGACGCGTTCAGGACCTTGATCGCCAGCCGGCGACCGACCTTCATCTGCGACTCGTCGAACGGAGAGTCCATCCCCGGCCGGGCCATCGCGGCCCGCCAGCGGACCGCGTCCGAACCGAACTTGTCCAGGATCTCCGACGGGACGACCGCGTTGCCCTTGGACTTGGACATCTTCTTGCGGTCCGGGTCGACGACGAAGCCCGAGATCATCGACCGCGCCCAGGGAAGCGTGCCGTTCTCGAAGTGGGCCCGGACGACGCGGGAGAACAGCCAGGTCCGGATGATCTCGTGGGCGTGCGTGTTCAGGTCCATCGGGAAGGTGCGGGCGAACAGGTCGTTGTCCCGCTCCCAGCCGCAGACGATGTGCGGGCTGAGCGACGAGGTCGCCCAGGTGTCCATCACATCGGGGTCGGCCTCGAACCCACCGGGCTTGCCGCGCTGGGACTCGTCGAAGCTGCGCGGGGCCTGCGAGGTCGGGTCGATCGGGAGCTCGGCCTCGCTCGGCATCAGCGGGTGGGCGTAGTCCGGCTCGCCGTTGTCGTCGAGCGGATACCAGACCGGGAACGGGACGCCGAAGAAGCGCTGGCGGGAGACCAGCCAGTCACCGTTCAGGCCCTCGACCCAGTTCAGGTAGCGGTGCCGCATGTGCTCCGGGACCCAGGCCAGCTCGTTGCCGCGGTCGAGGAACTCCTGCTTGAGGTGCGCGTCCCGGCCGCCGTTGGTGATGTACCACTGGCGGGTCGAGACGATCTCGAGCGGCTTGTCACCGTTCTCGTAGAAGTTCGTCATCCGCTTGGTCGGCTTCGGCTCGCCGTCCAGGTCGCCGCTCTCGCGCAGCTTCGCGACGATCAGCTCGCGCGCGCTGAACACGGTCTTGCCGGCCAGCTCGGCGTACAACTCAGAGCCCGAGAGCCATTCCGGGGTGTCGCGCAGGAGTCGGCCGTCGCGGCCGATGACCGTGCGGACGGGGAGCTGCAGCTCGCGCCACCACTGGACGTCGGTGAGGTCACCGAACGTGCAGCACATCGCGATGCCGGCGCCCTTGTCCATCTCGGCCGCCTCGTGCGCGAGGACCGGGACCTCGACGTCGAAGAGCGGCGTGCGAACGGTGGTCCCGAAGAGGTGCTTGTAGCGCTCGTCGGACGGGTGCGCGATCAGCGCGACACAGGCCGGGATCAGCTCGGGCCGGGTGGTCTCGATGTAGATCGGGCCGTCGGCGCCGTGGAACGCGATCCGGTGGTAGGCACCGGCGTACTCCCGGGCCTCGAGCTCGGCCTGCGCGACCGCGGTCTGGAACGTGACGTCCCACATCGTCGGCGCCTCGGCCAGATACGCCTCGCCGCGGGCGAAGTTGCGCAGGAACGCGCGCTGCGACGTACGGCGGGAGTCCTCGGAGATCGTGGTGTAGAGGTACGACCAGTCGACGCTCAGGCCGACCTGCCGCCACATCGACTCGAACGCCTGCTCGTCGACGTGGGTGAGCTCACCGCACAGATCGACGAAGTTCTGCCGGGAGATCGGGAGCTGGCGCTTCGGGTCCGGCTTCTCCGGGGGAGTGAAGTCAGGGTCGTAGGGCAGCGACGGGTCGCACTTGACGCCGTAGTAGTTCTGGACCCGGCGCTCGGTGGGCAGGCCGTTGTCGTCCCAGCCGATCGGGTAGAAGACCTTCTTGCCGCGCATCCGCTGGAAACGGGCGACCAGATCGGTGTGGGTGTAGCTGAAGATGTGGCCGACGTGCAGCGAACCGGAGACCGTCGGGGGAGGCGTGTCGATGGAATACACATCGGCGCGCTCCGCGGTGCGGTCGAAGGCGTAGGTCTGCTGCTCCTTCCATACGGCAGCCCACTTCTCCTCGAGGCCGTCGAGGCTGGGCTTGTCTGGAACGCGGGACGTCTGGCTCATGCGCACAATCGTAGTGGTTGTCAAGGGGTGCTCCGACCGCTTTATCCACAGCCCCTTCTAGACTGGGCCTTCTGATGAGTGACCTCTCCTACGCCGAGGTATCGGCACGGCTCCAGCAAAGATGGCCGGAGCACAAGATCGAGCCCACGCTGGACCGGGTCCGGCGGCTCGTCGAGCTGCTCGGCGACCCGCAGAAGGCCTACCCCGTGGTGCACCTGACGGGGACCAACGGCAAGACGTCGACCGCACGGATGATCGACAGCTTGCTCCGCGAGGCCGGGCTGCGCACCGGCCGGTTCACCAGCCCGCACCTGGAGTCGGTCCGGGAGCGGATCACGCTCGACGGCGAACCGATCAGCGAGCAGCGCTTCGTCGACGCGTACGTCGAGATCGAGCCCTACCTGGACGTGGTCGACTCCGAGCAGGAGCACCCGCTGTCGTTCTTCGAGGCAATGACCGGGATGGCGTTCGCGGTCTTCGCCGACGCCCCCGTCGACGTGGCCGTGATCGAGGTCGGCCTCGGCGGCACCTGGGACTCCACCAACGTCGCCGACGGCACGGTCTCGGTGATCACGCCGGTCGCGGTCGACCACGCGCACATCCTCGGCGCCGATCCGGTCACCATCGCCCGCGACAAGGCCGGCATCATCAAGCCCGGCGGTACGACGGTGATGTCGCAGCAGAGCCTGGACGTCTTCGAGGTTCTGCTGGCCAAGGCCGCCGAGGTCGGTGCGCAGGTCGCCCGGGAGGGGATCGAGTTCGGGGTCACGACTCGTTCGCTCGCGGTCGGCGGTCAGCTGATCTCGGTCCAGGGCCTCGGCGGCGAGTACGAGGACATCTTCGTGCCGTTGTTCGGCGAGTACCAGGCGCACAACGCGGCCACCGCGATCGCGGCCGTCGAGGCGCTGCTGGGCGCGAGCGCGCAGGCCGAGGGCCGGGTCACCACCGAACTGCTGCAGGCAGGCTTCGCCGAGGTCACCAGCCCCGGCCGGATGGAGGTCGTCCGGACCAGCCCGACGATCATCGTCGACGCCGCCCACAACCCGCACGGTGCGGAAGCGACCGCCGCGACGGTGTCCGAGGCGTTCGAGTTCCAGCCGTTGATCGGCGTACTCGGATGTATGAAGGACAAGGACGTGTACGGCCTGCTCGAGGCGTACGAGCCGATCATGCAGACGGTCGTCTGCACCCGGAACAGTTTCGTCGAGCGTTCGATGCCGGCCGAGGAACTGGGTGAGCTCGCGATCGAGGTCTTCGGCGAGGACCGGGTGCTGGTCCGGCCGCACCTGATCGACGCGATCGACGACGCGATCCGGCTGGCCGAGGAGAACGCGATCGCGATGGGGACCGGCGGCGTACTGATCACCGGTTCGGTCATCACCGCGGGTGAGGCGCGCACGCTGCTCGTTCGCAAGCCGAAGCAGGCCGACGAATGAGGTCACTCGCGTCGATCGTGCTCGGGTTCGAGTCGCTGGTACTGGCGCTGGCGACTCCGGTGATGATCTCCGTTGCCGACGTACGGCCGTCGATCGCGCTCTCGGTGTGCCTCGGGCTGGCTGTGTTGTCGATCATCGCGGCCGGGCTGTTGCGCAACCAGGTCGGTTACGTCCTCGGGTCGGTGGTCCAGGTCGGCGCGGTCGGCCTCGGCTTCGTCGTACCCGTGATGTTCGTCCTCGGTCTCGCCTTCGCCGCCTTCTGGGTAGCCGCGATCGTCCTCGGCCGCCGCATCGAAGAAGCCAAGCGCGCCCACGCCGGTTAAGCTCACGGCCCCGGATCATTTCGAGAGAGAGTTGACAGATGTCGCAGCGCACCCTGGTCCTGCTGAAGCCCGACACGGTCCGCCGCGGCCTGGTCGGCGAGGTGCTGGGCCGGTTCGAGGCCAAGGGGCTCCGGATCGTCGCGCTGGACCAGCGCACGATCGACGCCGACCTGGCCGACCAGCACTACGCCGAGCACGTCGAGAAGGCGTTCTACCCGCCGCTGCGCGACTTCGTCATCAGCGGCCCGATGATCGCGATGGTCCTCGAGGGTGACGAGGCGATCGAGGTCGTCCGTGCCCTGAACGGCGCCACCGACGGTCGCAAGGCCGCGCCGGGCACCATCCGCGGCGACCTGTCCCTCTCGAACCGCGAGAACCTTGTCCACGGCTCGGACTCGCCGGAATCCGCCGACCGCGAAATCAAAATCTGGTTCCCCGATCTGCCCTGAAACAAGGGTGATGGAGGCCGATGCGAACTCGTCGTGAGGGAATGGATACGATCTGTCCCGGACAGACGGGTCGTGTCGGTCCATGGGTTGGGCGCGGGCGGCGCTTAGCCTGATCGGGGACCGAGTGGGAGGTGCCGCGGTGGCGAACAGCATGCTCGGCCGCGACATGGCGGTTGACCTGGGTACGGCGAACACTCTGGTGTACGTGCGGGGTCGCGGCGTCGTGCTGAACGAGCCGTCGGTGGTGGCGACCCGGACCGACGAGCCGCGCGAAGCGGTCGCGTTCGGGCACGAGGCGAAGAAGATGATCGGCCGGACGCCCGGCAACATCACCGCGATCCGGCCCCTGAAGGACGGCGTCATCGCCGACTTCGACGCCGCCGAGCAGATGCTGCGCTACTTCATCCAGCGGGTGCACCGGCGCCGGTACTTCGCCAAGCCGCGGATCGTGGTCTGCGTGCCGTCCGGGATCACCGCGGTCGAGCAGCGCGCGGTCCGCGACGCCGGGTACATGGCCGGCGCCCGCAAGGTCTACATCATCGAGGAGCCGATGGCCGCCGCGCTCGGCTCCAACCTCGAGGTCCGCGACGCGACCGGGAACATGGTCGTCGACATCGGCGGTGGTACGACGGAGGTCGCGGTCATCTCGTTCGGCGGTATCGTCACCAGCCAGTCGATCCGGGTGGCCGGCGACGCCATCGACAAGGCGGTCGTGAACTACTGCAAGAAGGAGTACTCGCTGATGCTCGGCGAGGCCACCTCCGAGCAGATCAAGATGACCATCGGGTCGGCGTTCCCGACCACCGACGGGCCGGACAGCGAGATCCGCGGCCGGGACATGGTCTCCGGTCTGCCGCGGACGGTGAAGGTGTCGTCGTCGAACATCCGGCAGGCGATCGAGGAGCCGATCACCGCGATCGTCGACGCGGTCAAGGCGACCCTGGACAAGACCCCGCCGGAGCTGGCCGGTGACATCGTCGACCGCGGCATCGTGCTGACCGGTGGCGGCGCGCTGCTGAAGGGCATGGACGAGCGGCTGCGCCACGAGACCGGCATCCCGATCCACGTCGCCGAGAATCCGCTGGACGCTGTTGTGCTCGGCGCCGGCAAGTGCGTCGACAACATCGAGACCCTGAACCGCATCCTGGTAACCGACACCCGGCGCTGAGGTTCCACCGATGCTCAAAGACCTCGGAACCCCGACCCGGAGCGCATTCCGTTCCGCCGGTACGCCGCTGCGTTCGGTCGGTACTCCGCGGACGCTGCGCCGCCGCCGAACCGTGCTGGTGCTGGTGATCCTCGCTTGTCTGACGCTGATCGTGCTCGATGCCCGGCGTTCGGCCGGCTCCCCGGTGGAGCCGTTGCGCGAGGGTGCGGCGAGTGTGTTCGGCCCGTTGGAGTCGACCGCGAGCTCGGCCCGGCAGCCTGTGGACAACCTCCGGGACCGCTTCGCGGAAATGGATAGGTTGAAGGCCGAGAACGAAAAACTGAAGAAGAGCAACGAGGACCTGACCCAGCAGCTGAACACGTCCGACTACGCCCGCAACCGGGCGCAGGAGCTGGACAAGCTGCTCAAGCTCGCACCGGCGTTCGCAATGACGCCGGCGCGGGTGATCGGGGTCGGCAGTGCGCAGAGCTTCAACCACACGGTCACGATCGACGCCGGTACGGCGGATGGCGTGCACGTCGACATGACCGTGCTGAACGGGACCGGTCTGGTCGGCCGGGTGGTGCGGACCACCCAGGGGACCGCGACCGTGCTGCTGATCGGCGATCGCCAGTCGACGGTTGGCGGCCGGCTGAACGCCTCGATGGCGCTCGGCTTCGTCTCCGGTCGTGGCGATGTGGCAGGCACCCTCGACTACAAACTGGTCGACCTGAAGGCACGACCCAAGGTGGGCGACCGGATCGTCACCTGGGGTTCCAGCGGCAACGCGCCGTACGTGCCGGGGGTCCCGATCGGCGTCGTCACCTCGGTGACGCCGAACGAGGGGGCTCTCGGGTCCACCGCAACGATCAAGCCGTACGTCGATCCGACCCGGATCGACACCGTCGGCGTGGTGACCGGACCACCGGCCCGGGCGCCACGCACTCAACTCAAACCAACAGCAGGGAAGGGGAACTGACGTGATAGCCGTACGCATCGGGTTGGCCGCCCTGTTCCTTCTGGTCGCGGTCACCGTGCAGACGTCCGTGCTGACGAACATCGCGGTCGCCGGGGTGACGTGTGACCTCGCGCTGATCGTGGTGATCGCGCTGGCGCTGTCCCGCGGGGCGGAGTGGGGTGCGATCGCCGGATTCGCGGGCGGTCTGCTGCTGGACGTCGTACCGCCGGCTGATCACACCGCTGGTCGGTGGGCGCTGTCGCTGGCGATCGCCGGGTATGTGGCCGGGCTGATCCGGCGGGAGACCTCCACCGGGCCGGTCGGTCCGCTTGGCGTCGCGTTGACCGTCGTGCTCGGGACCGCGATCTCGCTGTTTCTCTACAGCGCTACCGGATCGCTGCTGCACGATCCGTCGGTCGACTGGGGTGAGTTCGGCGTCCGCCTCGGCATCGCCGCTGGGTACGACGTGGTTGGCGCGATCGTCGTGATCCCGTTGGTCATGTGGATCATGGGCCGCGTCACCCCGGCTCGTGAACGGCGTCGGGTCGCGCCATGAGCTTCGACGGGTTTGAGGCACCTCTTAAAGCGCGCCTGCGGTTGTTTGTGATCGGGGTGCTGGTTTTCTCTTTGCTGTGCACGCTGTTCGGTCGGCTCTGGTACATGCAGGTCATGTCGAACGCCGACTACTCCCAGGCGGCGACGCAGAACCACACCCGCCAGGTGCTCATCCCCGCGCCGCGCGGGACGATCGTCGACTCGCAGGGCCGGACGCTCGTCGGCAACCGGGTCTCGTTGGTGATCACGGTCGACCGGTCGGTGCTGGCGAAACTCCCGGACAGTCAGCAGAACGTCGTACTCGCGCGGCTCGCGAAGGTGCTCGGGCAGAAGCCGAAGGACCTGAAGGCGCGGACGATGCTGTGCGGCGAGCCCGGTGCGTCGAAACCACCCGCCTGCTGGAACGGGACGCCGTACCAGCCGATCCCGGTGGCGAAGGACGTCAGCGAGCAGGTTGCCATCGAGGTGATGGAGCGCCGCGAGGACTTCCCCGGGATCGCGGCCGAGTCGCAGACGTTGCGCGCGTATCCGGCGCCGTACAAGGTGAACGCGGCCCACATCCTCGGCTACCTCTCGCCGATCACCACCGACGAGCTCGCGGACATGGACAAGGCCGGGCAGGACTCGGTGCCACACCGGTCGGACCTGGTCGGGCGGGCCGGCGTCGAGCGTACGTACGACCAGCTCCTGCGCGGGACGCCCGGCGTGAAGGACGTGATCGTCGACGCGGTCGGGTACACCACCGGCGTGCAGAAGCAGACCGCTCCGGTGCCTGGTGCCACGCTGGTGACCACGATCGACTCGCGGATCCAGGCTTCGGTCGAGGCACAGCTCAAGAGCGCGATCATGACCGCGCGCAAGCAGTACGACCCGATCACGAAGAAGAAGTACGTCGCCGACTCCGGTGCCGCGGTCGTGATGGACACGAAGACCGGCCGGATCGTCTCGATGGCCAGCTACCCGAGCTACGACCCGGGTGTGTGGGTCGGCGGCATCACCCAGCGCGAGCTGGACGCGCTGTACTCGTCGAAGTCCGGCACGCCGCTGGTGTCCCGCGCGCTGCAGGCTCAGCTCGCCCCGGGGTCGACGTTCAAGCCGATCACCACCTCGGCCGCGTTGGGCGCCGGGTACAGCCCGAAGACCCGGCTGGACTGCTCGTCGTACTTCGAGGTCGGAAACCGTCGCTTCAAGAACTACGAATCCGCGTCGTACGGGATGATCGGGTTCGACCGGGCGCTCGCGCTGTCCTGCGACACGTTCTTCTACCGGATCGCGTACGCGCTCTGGCTCAAGGAGGGCGGCAACTCCAGCGACGTGAGCGTGCGGGATCCGCTCGTCGAGATGGCGAAGAAGTTCGGCCTCGGCACGCCGACCGGGGTCGATCTGCCCGGCGAGGTCAGCGGCCGGATCGCCGACCGGAACTGGAAGAAGAAGTACTACGACTCGCAGAAGGACTACTACTGCAAGCTCTCGGAGAATCCGCCGGCCGGGACATCCGCGTTCCTGAAGCAGTTCTCCCGCGAATTCTGCGTCGACGGGTACAAGTACCGCGCCGGTGACGCGGTGAACTTCGCGATCGGCCAGGGCGACACCACGGTCACCCCGCTGCAACTCGCGACTGTCTACTCAGCCCTCTCGAACGGGGGCACGCTGTTCGAGCCGCGCGTGGTCCAGTCGTGGACCGGTGCGAATGGCAAAGCACACCAGATCAAGCCGACCGTGAAGGCCAAGCTGCCGGTCTCGAAGAACACGCTGCACTACATCGACAACGCTTTGAAAGAGACCACCAAGACCGGCACGGCGGCGTGGAAGTTCCAGGGCTTCCCGCTCGACAAGATCCCGGTCCGGGCCAAGACCGGTACGGCCGAGGTCTACGGCAAGCAGACGACCTCGTGGCTGGCGTCGTACACCGATCGGTACGCCGTGGTGATGATGATCAGCCAGGCCGGTACGGGTTCGGGCGCCGGCGGTGACGCGGTCCGCAAGATCTACGAGACGCTGTACAACATCACGCCCGCTCCGCCGCCCGGGCAAGAGAAGCCGAAGCAATGAGGGCGCGACCATGGCACTGCTGACTCCGATCCGGACCCGGCCGCGGATGGACCGCAGGTCGACCGTGTGGCAGGTCGACTGGGTCCTGGTGCTCGGCGTCGTCGCGCTGTCGTTCATCGGCGCGATGCTGATCTGGTCCGCGACCCATGGTCGGACCTCCCTGACCGACGGCAACCAGCGCTACTTCCTGATCCGGCACGCGCTGAACTTCGCCATCGGCCTGGTCCTCGCGATCGGCGCCGCGGTGATGGACCACCGCCGTGGCCGCATCCTCGCCCCGGTCCTGTACGCCGCCTCGATCGTCGGCCTGGTCCTGGTCCTGGTGCCCGGGGTCGGCGCGGTCATCAACGGCTCGCGATCGTGGATCCAGCTGCCCGGGATGTCGGTCCAGCCGAGCGAGTTCGCCAAGCTCGCGGTGATCGTCGGGATGGCGCTGCTGATCGCGGAGAAGGGCGAGACCGACCGGCACGACACCGCCCGGACCATCGACGTCGCGCAGGCCATCGCGGTGGCCGCGGTACCGGTGATCCTGGTGATGCTGCAGCCCGACCTGGGCACGGTGATGGTGCTCGGCTCGATCGTGTTCGGGATCATCGCGGTGTCCGGCGTACCGAAGCGATGGATGCTCGGGCTGCTCACGGCCGGCGTCGTGGTGGCCGCGATCGCGATCAAGCTGCAGGTGCTGAAGCAGTACCAGCTGTCGCGGTTCATCGCGTTCGCCGATCCGTCCCAGGATCCGCAGGGCATCGGGTACAACGTGAACCAGGCCCGGATTGCGATCGGGAACGGCGGGGTCTTCGGGCAGGGACTGTTCCACGGGAGCCAGACGCAGAACGCGTTCGTGCCCGAGCAACACACCGACTTCGTCTTCACGGTCGCGGGGGAGGAGCTCGGCCTGATCGGGGCCGGCGCGATCATCGTGCTGTTCGCGGTGATCCTGTTCCGCGGCCTGCGGATCGCGGTGAACGCGCGGGACGCGTTCGGACGGTTGGTGGCGACGGGGATCGTGTGCTGGTTCGCGTTCCAGGCGTTCGAGAACATCGGGATGACGCTCGGCATCATGCCGGTGACCGGTCTACCGCTGCCGTTCGTCTCGTACGGCGGCTCCTCGATGTTCGCCGGCCTGCTCGCGGTCGGCCTGCTGCAGAACATCCACCTTCGTTCGCACCGGTTCTGACCAGCCTCCCAGCAACCGCTGATCCGTCAGGTACGCTGCTGCCTGCTCGACCACCGGTGGGCCCGCCCGGCCCTCAAGGGTTCTGGAAGGTCCATGACCAGGTTCCTGTCGCTCCCGCTCGCCCTGACGGCCGCGCTCGCCCTCTCCCTCACCGGCTGTGGAGGGGACGACAAGAAGAGCGGATCGGCTCCCTCGAGTACTACGCCGACGCCAAGCGCGACGGCGTCCACACCGAGTGAGAGAACCGAGATCACCCGGACGGCGGACGAACTCACCAAGGCGCTGCTCGTCCTGCAGGACCTGCCGTCCGGCTTCACGCTGGAGGCCGACGAGCCGGACGACGGCGCGAAGGCGTTCTCCTCGTCGAGCAGCCGGTGCAAGACCCTGGTGAAGTACCTCAACGCCACCAAGGCGCCGGGGTCGAAGGCCAGCGTGAGCCGGTCGTTCTCCGGTAGCCAGGAAGGCCCGTACATCGACTTCGGCCTCGACTCGATGGGCACCGCGAAGGAGGTCGCCGATCTGCAGGAGACCTACGCGGACGCGGTCGACTCCTGCACGAAGGTCAGCCTGAAGACCGAGGGCGAGGCCAATACGTCGATGAAGGTCGAGAAGATCAGCGCGCCGAAGGTCGGAACGGGCGGCATCGCGTTCCGCCTGACCGGCACCAGCGGCCCCAAGCGAGGTCTCGAGTTCTCGGTCGCCACCAGCGGAGTCGGTGACGTCGTCGTCTCGGTCGGCATACTGGCCGGCCAGGGCAGCGAGCTCGACGCAGCCACCGAGGCAGCCGTCTCCAAGGCCCATCAGGTCCTCAAAGTCGCCTGAACGGCGTCACCCTCTCAGCGGTCCGGTAGCGGCATGATCGTCGTACGGCGGTGGTGTTCGAACACGACCGAGCTGCGGATGTCGGCGATCTCCTGGCGCTTGGCGAGCGCGAGGACGAGATCACGCAGAGCCTGGGTGTCTTTCACGGCGACGTGGGCGAGGAAGTCGGAGCCGCCGGAGACCATGAACATGTCCAACGTCTGCGGGAGTTTCATCACGTAGTCCTGGAAGGATGTCGCGACCGCCATCGCCTGGGGCCGGAGCTTGATCGAGATGATTGCCTGGGTGGAGCGGTCGATCGCTTGGAGGTCGACGGCGGCGTGGTAGCCGCTGATCACGCCCCGATCGCGCAGACCGCGGATCCGCTCCAGACACGTCGACGGGGCGATCCCGAGCTCGGCCGCCATGTCGCGGTTCGTCCGGCGGGCGTCGTTCTGCAGCATCCGCAGGAGCGCCGTATCAAGTTCGTCCATGGTAGGGATTTTCGCAGATCGACCGAATTGTGTTCGGAGTCGGTCGTGATGTGCCGTGCGCTTGACTACCTTTGCCGCCGTGCTGACGAACAAGATGGTCGTAATCATCGCCGCCGAAGCGCCGGTCGGCGTAGCCCTCAACACCGCCGCCCTCCTCGGCGTCGGCCTAGGCAACCACCACGACGCCGTGGTCGGCCCCGACACCGCCGACGCCTCCGGCGAACCCCACACCGGCATGTGCGCCCACCCGATCCCGGTACTGCGGGCTCCCGCCGAGCGACTCCACACCCTCCGCACCCAGGCCGCCGCGCACCCCGACATCACCATCCACGACATGCACCAGGTAGCCCAGCAAGCCCGGACCTACGACCAGATGTCCACAACCCTCGCCGGCACCAAACCCGAAGACATCCACTACCTGGGCCTAGCCCTCTACGGCCCCCACCCCACCATCAACTCCCTCACCGGCTCCCTAGCCCTCTACAGGTAGTTGATCCGTAGGGTGGGTTCATGCGACTCAACTACGTGGAGAACGGTCCGGCTGATGCGCCTGTCGTGCTACTGGGGTCGTCGCTAGGGACGACGCTTGAGATGTGGGCGCCTCAGGTTGAGGTGCTCGCGGCGCGCCATCGGGTGGTGGCGTTTGATCATCGGGGGCACGGGGAGTCGGACGCGCCTAAGGGGCCTTACTCGATTGAGGAGTTGGGTAGGGACGTCGTCGAGTTGCTTGATGCGCTCGAGGTTGAGCAGGCGTCGTACGTCGGGATCTCACTCGGCGGCGCGGTCGGGTTGTGGCTGGCTCAGAACGCCTCCGAGCGGTTTCACCGGTTTGCGGTGATCTGCCCGCCCTCGAATCCAGCGGCCGATGCGCAGATGTGGGCGGACCGGGCGGCTCAGGTGCGGGCCGAGGGGACGGAGGCGATCACCGACGCGACGCTGGGCCGGTGGTTCCTGCCCGAGTTCACCGAGACGGCCGCGGTCCGCCAGATGCTGATCGACACGCCGGACGAGGGGTACGCCGCCTGCTGCGAGGCGCTCGGATCAACCAACCTCCTCCCGGGCCTCACCGACATCACCGCACCGGTCCTGCTCGTGACGACCGACTCGGACACGTCCATCCCGCCGGAGACCGTCGTACCCCTGGCCAGTCAGATCCCCGGCGCCCACCTGGAGATCATCGAGAACGCCGCCCACCTGGTCACCTACTCCCACCCCGAGGTAATCAACCCCCTCCTGCTGACCCACCTGGCTTAGCACCCGGCGGATTCCGGGGTACGGCGACCTCGGCGTTAGGCTGGTGGGTGCTTTGGTCCTCGATCGGAAGTTCTTGATGACTGTCGAATCGCTGTTCCCGCGCCTGGAGGCGTTGCTGCCGAGCGTGCAGAAGCCGATCCAGTACGTCGGAGGTGAGCTGAACTCGGTCAGCAAGGAGTGGGACTCGGTCAGTGTCCGCTGGGCGCTGATGTACCCGGACGCGTACGAGGTCGGGCTGCCGAACCAGGGCGTCCAGATCCTGTACGAGGTGCTGAACGAGCGCGACCACATCCTCGCCGAGCGGACGTACTCCGTCTGGCCGGACATGGAGAAGGTGATGCGGGAGCACGAGATCCCGCAGTTCACCCTCGACAGCCACCGGCCGGTACGGGCGTTCGACGTGTTCGGACTGTCGTTCTCGACCGAGCTCGGGTACACGAACATGCTCACCGCGCTCGACCTCGCCGGGATTCCGCTGTACGCCGTGGATCGGACCGACGAGGACCCGATCGTGCTCGCCGGTGGGCACGCCGCGTTCAACCCGGAGCCGATCGCCGACTTCATCGACGCCGCTGTACTGGGTGACGGCGAGGAGATCGTGCTGGCCATCTCGGAGGTGATCCGGGAGTGGAAGGACGAGGGTCGTCCGGGTGGACGGGACGAGGTGCTGCTCCGGCTGGCCAAGTCCGGTGGCGTGTACATCCCGAAGTTCTTCACGGTCGACTACATGCCGGACGGCCGGATCCAGCGCGTCGTCCCGAACCGCCAAGGCGTGCCCTTCCGGACCGCGAAGCACACGGTCATGGATCTGGACGCGTGGCCGTACCCCAAGAAGCCGCTGGTACCGCTGGCCGAGACCGTGCACGAGCGGTACTCGGTGGAGATCTTCCGCGGCTGCACCCGCGGCTGCCGCTTCTGCCAGGCCGGCATGATCACCCGGCCGGTCCGCGAGCGCAGCATCACCACCATCGGCGACATGGTCGAGAACGGGCTGAAGCAGTCCGGGTTCGAAGAGGTCGGCCTGTTGAGCCTGTCCTCGGCGGACCACAGCGAGATCGCCGACGTGGCCAAGGGCCTGGGGGATCGGTACGAGGGCAGCAACGTGTCCCTGTCGTTGCCTTCGACAAGGGTCGACGCGTTCAACATCACGCTGGCCAACGAGTTCTCCCGCAACGGCCGCCGCAGCGGCCTGACGTTCGCGCCCGAGGGTGGGTCGGACCGGATGCGCAAGGTGATCAACAAGATGGTCACCGAGGAAGACCTGATCCGGACGGTTGCGGCGGCGTACAGCCATGGCTGGCGGCAGGTGAAGCTGTACTTCATGTGCGGCCTGCCGACCGAGACCGATGAGGACGTGCTCGCGATCGCGGACCTTGCGAAGAAGGTGATCGCGACCGGGCGCGAGGCCTCCGGCCGACGTGACATCCGGTGCACGGTGTCGATCGGCGGGTTCGTGCCGAAGCCGCACACGCCGTTCCAGTGGGCCTCTCAGCTCGGCGCCGAGGAGACGGATTCCCGGCTGTCGAAGCTGGCCGCGGCGATCCGGTCCGACAAGAACTACGCGAAGGCGATCGGCTTCCGGTACCACGACGGCAAGCCGGGCATCATCGAAGGACTGCTGTCCCGCGGCGACCGCCGGGTCGGCCGCATCATCGAGCAGGTCTGGCGCGACGGCGGCCGGTTCGACGGCTGGAGCGAGCACTTCTCGTACGACCGCTGGGTCGAGTCCGCCGACAAGGCGCTCGCCGACGAGCCGGTCGACCTCGCCTGGTACACGACCCGCGAGCGCGAGTACGCCGAAGTCCTGCCGTGGGATCACCTTGACTCGGGGCTGGATCGGGACTGGCTGTGGGAGGACTGGCAGGACGCGCTCGAGACGGACGGCGCGATCGAGGTCGAGGACTGCCGCTGGACGCCGTGCTTCGACTGCGGCGTCTGCCCGCAGATGGGCACCGAGATCCAGATCGGCCCCACCGGCAAAAAGCTCCTGCCGCTCTCCGTCGTCTGAGCATCCGGATGGTCTGAGCGTTCCGGGTCTGAGCGTCCGAGGGGATATCCCTTCCTGTAGCCGGTTCTCCCCCCGTGACACGAGGGGAGAACCGACCACGCCAGGGGATATCCCCTCAAACGCGCGGTGCCGGCAGGTCGGCGTACGTCAGTTGCAGTAGTGGGCCGGGGTGGGGGTGGTTTCGGTCTGGTCTTGCCAGTGGGCAACGCCGATGTAGTAGCCGCAGCCGGTGCCCTCGTCGAACCACGCACCGCCGCCCGAGTACGCGTACGTCTCGGCGACCGTAGTGAACGGCCCAGACGGCGAGTCGCTCTTCTGCAGCTCGACCCGCACCTCGGTGACGCTGGTCGAGCACCCTTCCAGGTCGACCGCGACGAACAACATCAGCGCGCTGTACCCGACGCTCGGCGCCGTGACCAGGTCACACGCCTGCGTTCCCGTTGTCGACGCCTGTGCCGGCGTCCCGACCACCAGCCCTGCCGCGACCGCAGCCGTCGTCACGACTGCGCCAAGAAGCTTCCTCATATGCGTTCCCTCCGGTTGGAAACTTACAGAGGGTCAGCAGGATAGGTCAGCCGGTTACGGGCGTCGAGCCTTTCGACGAGGCCGACAAAAGCAGGTCGCCGAGCAACATCTGGTCAGCGCTGCCCAGAACGAGGTCGGCGTGTGCGACCGCATCCGCGAGGACGTACGGGTTCGGGATCGCGACCGCGAACATCCCCGCCGCCTGCGCCGCCGCGACCCCGTGCGCGGTGTCCTCGACCGCGATCGCCTCGGACCCGCGTACGCCGAGTCGCCGCAAAGCCAGCTCGTAGATCGCCGGATCGGGCTTGTGCGTCGCGACTTCGTCACCGGTGACGACCAGATCGAAGAGCTCGACCGCGTCGACCCGCTCGAGATGCCCCAGCACCCAGGCGGCCGGTGAGCTACTCGCGATCGCGACCCGCAGACCGAGCTCCCGCGCCGCCGTCACCCACTCACGTACCCCTGGCCGGAATCCCAACGAGGCATGCATCGCGTCCCGATGCGCCTTCCGTCGCGCGTGGCTCGCGTCGCGGTCGAACCCGGAGCCGACCGCGGCCGCGAGTACGGCGTACCGGTCCTCGGTGATGTCACCGCCGTGCCCCGGCCAGAACTCGTGCAGATCCAGCTCGAGCCCGTGATGCGCCCACTCCGCCCGCCAGCTTTCCACCATGGTCGTCTCGGTGTCCATCAGCAGCCCGTCGAAGTCGAACACCACCGCCCGCACGTCCACCGGCACCAGCCGAGCCGCGAGTCGATGGATCTCGGCGGGGGACAACCCCAGCCAGCTCAGGTACGCGCGGACACCGCCGAACTCACGATCGACGTGATCAAGGGACGCGAGGATCGTCTCCGGCAGAGTGCGCGACCACTCATCCTTGTCCTGAAGGCCGAGGTTGATCTCGCTGACCGCATAGTCCGCCGCGATCACCTCCCGCGGCACACCGGCCAACTCCAGCAGCAGCGCGACCATCAACCCGGTCCGGTCCTTGCCCGACCGGCAATGCACGACCACCGGCCGATCAACGGGCGCATCCGCGATGGCGCGCAACCCCCGCGCGATGTGGGCCTGGTTCCGGCTGAGCGAACCGCGATATACGTCCACCATCCGCGGCTCGGCGTCGCCATCCCGCAACGCCTCCGCCTCTGGATCGATCCACGAAATCCGCCGGTACGCCGCCTGCCCGTCGAGCGGATGTGGTTGCTTCATCTCCCAATCCGACCGCAGATCAAGCACCAACCCGGCCTCGAGCGACGCGAACGCAGCCCGTCCCGCCTCATCCAGGTCGTCCAGCGACTCCGTCCGGAACAACGCTCGCTCGCGCGTCAGTACGCCGTACCGGGTAGGAAGTCCGCCGAGATCACGCGAGTTCGGGCTCCACATGCCCGCCATTTTAGGTGTGGACGTGGAGCGCCTTCAGGAGGATGGGGAGGGAGGAGTGGAGTTCGCGTTGCCAGTACGCCCAGGCGTGGGTGCCTGGGCCGTAGAAGTTGGTGGTGACGTGTTTGGCGCCGACGCGGGCGAGTTGGTCTGCCAGGGCGTGGTTCTGGCGGTTGAAGTCGGCTTCCAGGGCGTCGGTCTTGCCGGGTGGGTCGAACGGGCCGGCGGTGCCGTCGCCGCAGGAGAGGTAGACGGGCAGGGATTTGAGCTGCCGCGCGAGGTAGTACGGGTCGTGCGCGGCCCAGATCGATCGCTGCGCGACCGGGTCGCCCCAGACCCGGAGGGGATCGTTGCCCTGACCGGCGAAGAAGCCCATGATCCGGTTGACCGACTCGTCGTTCAGCAGCGGGTGTGCGGAGCCGGAGTACGCCGCGACCGCGCGGAACATCCCGGGATGCCGGGCCGCGTACAAGAGTGCGCCCTGGCCGCCCATCGAGAGTCCGGCGACCACGCGGTTGCTGCTCGCGCCCCAGCCGTGTTCCAGCAACCCGCGCAGCTCGACGGTGTGGAACGTCTCCCAGGCGGGGTCGCGACCGGCGCCGTAGTTCCACCAGTTGCTGTACCAGCCGTTCCAGCCGGCCTCCGGCATCACCACGAGCACCTTGCGCAGACTGGCGATCGAGGCGATGTCTGTGCCGGTCCAGGATGTGTAGTCACCACAGCAACCGTGCAGCAGCCAGAACGTCGGCCAGTGCTGCCGGCGGTCACTGGGGTTCCAGCCGTCCGGTGTGAGCAGCCGGACCTTGACCACCCGCCCACCGAGCGCAGGGGACCGCACCGACAGGTCGGTGAGGCGATCCGCCACCTGGGTGACAGCAACGACCTCAGCACCTCGGGGCGCAGCCTGAACTGTGTCGACCGAAGCCGCAGGGCTGGCGTAGGCGGGCGCGAGCGGCCAGAGTGCGAGCAGCAGCGCGACGACGAGCAGGATCTTCGAACGACGGCCGGATGTGGTCACCTGACTTACTTCACCAGGCTGCGACGCGGCCGTCACGGCCAGTCGGCGTGTCCGACCGAATCCGGTCGCGTAGGACAATTGGAGAAAGGGGGAACGCCATGCGCCGAGAATCGTCCATCCCGTTCGACACCCGGGGTCACCGCGGCCTGATCTCCGTCCGCATCGTCCCGAACGACGACCCGTGGGCCTCCGGCCACCAACTCGTCGTACCCGACCTGGATGCGGAGGCGTTCCGCGGCTTCCCGATGTGTACGGCGAGCCTGCGGTACCACGGCCACGGGATCGCGGCGATCATGGGCTGGATCCAGGTGATCACCCGCGAGTTCGACGGGAACGTGTCCGTCGACCTGGCCCCGAACCTCGACCACACCGACCCGTTCTACACGTACGGCTACCTGCCGACGTTCTTCGACGCCCCCGCCAACCCGGACCATCCGGACGGCACCTGGCGGGCCGACACGTTCCTGGTCGTGGTCCCCGACGTGATCCATTCCCGCACGGTCCAATCGATCGCCGGCTTCAGCTGGGGCTATCGGCTGGAGTCCGGCCGCCCGACGCTGCTCGATGTAACTCCTGTGTCCGCTACCGGTTGGTCCGGTCACAACGCCGTACTGACGAAGTCTCATCCGACCTGGACGTTCACCTGAGCCGACCTATGATCGGAGCTTCCTGACCGCCCCCAGGAAGGACGTCGACGATGGATCTCACCCGACGACAGGTGTTGCTGGCCGGAGGGGCGCTCGCCGCCGGCGGTCTGATCGGTACGGACGTCGCCTGGGCGCTCCCGAACGAGGACGGCTACGAGCTGTGGCTGCGGTACCGGAAGGCCCCCTCAGCTGAGTACGCGCGCCTGCTGACCCACATCGTCGTACCGACCGCTCCTGCCGGTGATGTGCTCAGATCGGCCGGAAACGAACTAGAACAAGGGCTTTCGCGCCTCACCGGTCACCCGGTGCCGCAGCACACCACGCCAAGAGGCGACGGCGGGGTGATCATCGGAACGCCCGACACCTCGGCCCTGATCGCCAAGTACGTCAGCCCCGCAGAGCTGCACGCGCTCGGTCCCGAGGGCTACATCATCCGCACGCGCCACAACGCGACCATCATCGCGAGTGAAGGTAAGCGTGGCGTCCTGTACGGCGCCTTCCACCTGCTCCGGTTGGTCCAAACGCACCGCAGCGTCCGCCGGCTCGACATCCGCGAACGCCCGGCCAACACACTCCGCCTGGTCAATCACTGGGACAACCTCGACCGCACCGTCGAACGCGGGTACGCCGGTCAGTCGATCTTCCAATGGGACCAGCTCCCGCAGACCGGCCCGCGCGACGAGGACTATGCGCGGACCCTCGCCTCCGTTGGCCTCAACGGCACAGTGGTCAACAACGTCAACGCGAACCCGACGTTCCTGTCCAGCGAAATGCTGGCAAAACTGACCGGACTGGCCGCAGTACTGCGTTCCTGGGGCGTCTCGCTCTACATCTCGGCCAACTTCGCGTCGCCGATCGTGCTCGGAGGTCTGGCAACCGCCGACCCGTTCGACGAGGGCGTGAAGCAGTGGTGGCGTGACAAGGCCCGTGAGGTCTACGACCTGATCCCCGACCTCGGCGGCTTCCTGGTGAAGGCCGACTCGGAAGGGCAGCCCGGTCCGGGGACCTACGGCCGCACACACGCGGACGGCGCCAACGCGCTGGCCGACGCAGTGCGCCCGTACGGCGGGATCGTGATGTGGCGGGCGTTCATCCATGACTTCGACCCGGTTACGTGGGCCAGTAAGTCCTACAACACGTTCCAGCCGCTGGACGGGCAGTTCGCGGCGAATGTCGTCGTACAGATCAAGAACGGGCCGATCGACTTCCAGGTCCGCGAGCCGGTGCATCCGCTGTTCGGGGCGATGCCGCGGACGCGGACGATGGCGGAGTTGCAGATCACCCAGGAGTACACGGGGCAGTCGACGCATCTGTGCTATCTGGTGCCGGAGTGGAAGGAGATCTACGGATTCGACACCCACGCCAGCGGTCCGGGTACGACGGTCGCCCACATCGTCGAGGGCGCCGCCGGAGTGATGAACTTCGGCTCGGATCGCAACTGGACCAGGCATCCGTTCGCCGCGGCGAACACCCACGGGTATGCGCGTCTGGTCTGGAATCCAGCCCTCAAAGCCGCGGACATCGCCGAAGAGTGGGTCCGGATGACGTTCGGCTCCGACGAGCGCGTCGTACGAACGTTGACCGCGATGCTGCTTGGATCACGCAAGACCTACGAGGACTACACCTCGCCACTCGGTGTCGGGTTCATGATCGCGGGGGACCACTTCACCCCGAGCCCGGACACCAATGGGCCGTGGAATCGCGCTGATCGCGAAGGCACTGGCTTCGACCGGACTGTGGCTACCGGGGTCGGATTCACCGGTCTGTATCACCCACCGGTCGTAGGGCTCTACGAGTCGGTGGAGACGTGCCCGGATGAGTTGCTGCTGTTCCTCCATCACGTGTCCTACGGTCATCGGCTGCACTCGGGTAAGACCGTGATCCAGCACATCTACGACACGCACTTCGGCGGACTGGACGTCGTACGTGGTCTGCGCAGGTCGTGGCAGTCGCTGCGGTCGCGGGTGGACGGGAGTCGGTACGGCACGACGCTGGAGCGGTTCGACCAGCAGGTGGTGCAGGCCGAGCTGTGGCGGGACTCGATCGTGAGCTACTACTTCGAGGCGGGGCGGGTGCTGGACGAGTCGCGGTCGTGGGCTCAGGTCCGTCAGACCGGCGCCGGTCTGCTGCTCGGTGGCTCCGAGAACCAGCTGATGCTGACAGCCGGCAACGCATCGCCTGCGGAACTGCAGATGACCGCACGGGTGGCTGGGTGGACCAGTGGTGAGGGCACTGTCTCCGTTGCGCCACAGGAGTTTGCGGACCTCGCCGTACCGGTGACTCCGCCGCTCACGCCTCAGATCACGGCCATCCAGCTCGACGTCACCGCCGGAGGCCTGCCTGTGCTCGGGACAACGACGCAGGTGGTTGTCACACCGGACGGTGCGCAGTGTCGGCTCGCTCTGGACGCCGGGTCGGCCACAAGCCCAGTACTCACGGGCTACCAGCGGCTGTCCCCGTCAGACAAGTGGGACCCGTCCCGTGGCGTCGGTTGGGTCGGTACGGGGCCACAGTCGCGCGACCGCAACCGCCTGGACGTCCTGCGCCGTGACTTCGTCAACGACACCACAGCGCGGGTTCTCCGTGTCCACGTCCCCGCCGGCGTCACCGAGGCGTACGTCCTCATCGGCGACTCCGGCGCCGATTGCTACCCGACCTTCATCCGATCCAACGGGCAGCTCCTTGCCCAGAGCACCTTTCTTCTTGGCGGTCTCTATGCGTGGCTGAAGGTGCCGCTCGAGGGCGGGCAAGACGTTGACCTGGAGCTCTCCAGCATCTCCAACCAGCACTGGCATCTGAACGCGCTCGTGATCATCTAGAGCTCGAGTTCCCACAGCGTTCGCTGGGCGACAGGACGGAAGCCGAGTTTGTCGTTGACCGCGATCATCGGGGCATTCTCCGGCGCGTTCCAGGTGTGCAGAGGTGTTGGGCGGGTGAGGCGCGTCTGGAGGCTGCGGAGGTTGGGCGCCTTCACGGCGATGCCCAGGCCCCGGCCGCGATGGTTCGGGCGGACGAACGTGTCGTACTGGTTGAGGCGGTCCGGCGTCTCCGGCGTACCGCCCATCTGCGTGTACGCCGCCAGTTCACCAGAGGCAGTGTGGACAGCGGCCGTGGTGTAGGTGAACCGGCCTTGCGCCAGTCGACGAGCCTCAGCCGCCCGGATCAGCTCGGGTGTCCACTGGGTCGACTCCACCGTGCGATCACCACTGGGCACATCGTCTTCCATCCCGGTAAGCAGTACGGCGAACTCGTCGAGCCACTCCGCAGGCGCATGCTCACGCCACTGCACCAGCTCATAGCCGTCGACCGGCTGGTCGAACTTCGCCAACTGCTCGTCCGGGACCGGCAGTTCGAGGACCTGATGCAGTTCCGAGTGCTTCCGGACGAACCCGCGCGCTGCGGCGAACGCCGTACCAGCGCTGTTTCCCGTCACCGGATCGCCGCCGAGATCGAACCCGGACAGCACTCGCCGTCCGTCAGCGCGGGCGCGTTCGATCACCGCGTCCAGCAGTTGGGTCGCGACACCGCGCCGCCGGAACGGAGCAGCGACGGCGATCTCGACCTCGACGGTCTCGGTGTTCGACAACAGCCACCAGTCGAGCCACGCGATCCCGAGCCAGGTGTCGCCGTCGACCAGACCGAGTCCGTCGGCGCGGACATCGGCATGATCGCCGGCCATCAGTACGCGGGCCTCGGCCATCCCAGGCCGATCGGGAACTCGAGCTCGGCCCGGCGTACGGCGTCCCGCACCCCGTAGAACTGCTCGAACACGGCCGCATCCTGCCCGTCCACCGCCACGATTCGCATCCCCCGACCCTAACGGCCCGGCATTTCGGGCCTGGACGAAATGCTTGCCGAGGGTGCCGGACATGGATGGGGTGAACCTGACGACGAAGGAGAAACGCGTGCGGAAGAGACGATGGGTAATCGGGCTGCTGGCCATGGCTCTGTTGGCACCGACGGCGCACGAAGCCGCCGCTGCCCCGCCACCGGCCAAGGACCGGACCGTCACCCTGATCACCGGCGACAAGGTCGTGGTCCACGGGACCAACCTCTCGATCGTGGGCCGCGACCACATCGGGTTCGAGGTACGCCGGACTCCCCGCGAGTGGACCGTGATCCCGTCGGACGTCCGGGGCGCGGTCGAGACCGGAAAGCTGGACCGCCGCCTGTTCGACCTCGACGTACTGCTCCGCGACGGCTTCGACGATGCAAGCCGCACCGATATCCCGCTCCTGGTGACCGGGACGCAACGCAGCAAGGCGTTCAAGACAATGACGGTGTCCAAGCAGGACGCGACCGGGTTCCTGAACCGAACGGCCGGCACCAAGATCTGGCTCGACGCGAAGCTGCATCCGACGCTCGACCACAGCGTGCCGCAGATCGGCGCACCCGCCGCCTGGCAGGCCGGATACACAGGTAAGGGCGTCACCGTCGCCGTACTCGACAGCGGCATCGACGCCACCCACCCGGACCTGACCGGCCAGGTCATCGCGACCAAGAACTTCACCACCGACCCGGCCGCGGACGTCTACGGGCACGGGACCCATGTCGCCTCGACGGTCGCGGGCAAGGGCCTCGACGGGTACAAGGGCGTCGCTCCGGACGCCAAGCTGCTCGACGGCAAGGTCTGCGACGACCACGGCGGCTGCGCGGAGTCGGACGTGCTGGCCGGTGTCGATTGGGCCGTTGCGCAGAAGGCCAAGGTGGTCAACCTCAGTCTCGGCGGTTCGCAGGAAGGCGGTCCGCTCGACCAGGCCATCGACCGGTTGACCCGCGAGACCGGCACGCTGTTCGTCGTTGCGGCCGGCAACTATGGAGTGGTCGAGTCGCCCGGTACGGCGGCCTCGGCGCTGACCGTCGGCGCGGTCGATCGGGACGACAACCTGGCCGACTTCTCCGGCCGTGGGTCCAACGGGGACGCCCAGATCAAGCCGGACCTGACCGCCCCGGGAGTCGGCATCGTCGCCGCCAGGTCCTCGGCGTCGCACCCGCAGGAGCCGGTCGGCGAAAAGTACGCCCGGATGTCCGGCACCTCGATGGCTACCCCGCACGTGAGCGGTTCGGCCGCACTGCTCGCCCAACAGCACGCTGCCTGGAAAGCCACCGAACTGAAGGCAGCGCTCACCTCATCCGCCAAGGCCAACCCCGCGCTGACGCCGTACGAGCAAGGCTCCGGTCGCGTCGATGTGGCGCGGGCAGTCCAGCAGAACGTGATCGCCACGACGACGAATGTGTCCTTCGGCACGGCGCAGTGGCCGCACGCCGACGACAAGCCGGTCACCAAGGACGTCACGTTCGAGAACTCCGGTACGACGGACGTCACGCTAGACCTCAAGGCCGAACTCAAGAACGGCAATCAGGCCGGCGCTTTGACGCTCAACACCAATCGCCTCACCGTGCCGGCCGGCGGCCAGGCCTCAACACGGCTCACCTCCGACACCGCTCACTCCGGCGCCGACGGCCTGTACACGGGTCGACTCACCGCGTCGGCCGGCAGCCAGCAGATCGTCGTACCCCTCGTTGCGAACAGGGAAGTCGAGAGCTACAACGTCACGCTGACCGCGCTCGGCGCCGACGGCAAGCCGGCCCCGGCCGGATCGTTCTTTCCGTCGCTGCAGAACCTGGACACGCTCGAGTCCGCGGACTTCGGTCGGGTGCCGAAGGGCAGGTACGCCGTCGACGTCACGATGTTCGGTCCGGCGGGGGAGCACTACCGGATCGTGCAGCCCGAGCTGGACGTCCGCCGGGACACGAGCGTGGTCGTGGACGCGCGCAAGGCCAAGCCGGTCAAGATCACCGTGCCCCGCAAGGACGCCAAGACCTTCGTCGTCTTCTTCGGCTACCAGCTCACGACCAAGGCCGGCGAATCCACGTTGACCTTCAACCTCCAGCCGGAGGGCGAGAAGCTCTACCTCGGCCGGATGGGCCGCGCGGTCCCGGCCCAACAGTTCCAGGGCTTCGTCGCGTCGTACGTCGGTCGTCTGGCCGCGGACGGCACCCTCAGCGATTCCCCGTACGTCTACGGCCTGATCAACACCCAACCCGGCCAGTTCTTCAACGGTCTCGAACGCCGCATCTACTCCGACCACCAACTGGCCCACGTGGTCGTGCACTACAACGGCCCGGCCGATACGCAATCCCAATGGGCCTTGGCCGGCAGTCAACCAGGGGTCCAAACTCTTCCGATCGCCGCCCCGGTCAAACTCCCCAGCACAGTCCACCAATACCTGGAGCCTCACACCGACTGGCAGCAGATCCTCGGTGAGGTGGAACACGAGCCGAGGCAGTACAAGGCAGGAACGACGACGTACGAGACCCTGACGTCCTAGTGGTGCGGTCGCAGCGCCCGGTTGGCCGCGGGCTCTGCGATCTGGGCGCGGAAGTCGTTGGCCGGGTAGACGCCGAGGATGCGCACCTCGACGGAGAAGAACGCGAGCTCCTCCAGGGCGAGCGCGACGTTCGGCTCCTCGGGGTGCCCCTCGATGTCGGCGTAGAACTGGGTCGCGAAGAACATCCCGCCGAGCTGGTACGACTCCAGCTTCGTCATGTTCACGTTGTTCGTGGCGAACCCACCAAGCGCCTTGTACAGCGCAGCCGACACGTTGCGGACCCGGTAGACGAAGCTGGTGATCACCGGACCCGAGCCAACCGGCGGTACCTCGGGCTCCCTGGACAGCACCAGGAATCGCGTCGTGTTGTGGTGCTCGTCCTCGACATCACTGGCCAGCGTCTCGAGCCCGTAAAGCCCGGCCGCAGCCCGCGGTGACAGGGAGGCGACCGTGGGATCGGCCAGCTCAGCGACCTCGCGAGCAGCGCCGGCCGTGTCGTCGGCAACCACAGTCGACCACCCGTGCTCACGGATGACCTTGCGGCACTGCCCAAGCGCGTGCACGTGACTGCGGACAGTCTGGATCCGGTCCAGCGACGTACCAGGCACACCGAGCAGCTGGAAGTGGATCGGCAGGAAGTGCTCACCGACGATGTGCAGCCCGGACTCGGGCAGCAGGTGGTGAATGTCGGCCACCCGGCCCGCGATCGAGTTGTCCACCGGGATCATCGCCAGCCCGGCGCGGCCGCTGCTGACCGCCTCGAGCGCGTCCTCGAACGTCGTACAGGGCAGCTGCTCGCGGTCGGGGAACATCTCGGTGCACGCCATCGCCGAGTTGGCGCCTGGCTCACCCTGATAAGCGATCGGTCCGTCCACGATCCACCAGCCTAGACCCGGTCTGTCTCAAACCTCGGATCAGGTGTCCGTCTTGCGGACCTTCTGCGGTGCGCCGGTGGTCGCGCGCCCCTCCAGCGCCTTGGCCTTGGTGGCGTACATGTCGATGTACTCCTGGCCGGACAGTTCCATGATCTTGTACATGATCTCGTCGGTGACGGCTCGCAGGATCAAGCGATCGCTCTCCATCCCCTCGTACCGGGAGAAGTCCAGCGGCTCGCCGAACTTGACCGTGGGGGAGGCGAACGACGCGACCACCTTGCCGGGAGGCGCGACCACGTCGGTGCCGATCACGCCGCACGGGATGACCGGCACCTTCGCCTCGAGCGCCAACCGGGCGACGCCCGTACGTCCCTTGTAGAGGCGGCCGTCGTGCGAACGGGTGCCCTCGGGGTAGATGCCGAAGAGCTCGCCGCGCTCCAGCACCTTCATCCCGGCCCGCATCGCACCCTCGGACGCGGACCCGCCGGACCGGTCGATCGGCACCTGACCGGTGCCCTTGAAGAACCCGCGCTGGAACCGGCCCTTGATCCCGGCTCCGGTGAAGTAGTCGGACTTCGCGACGAACGTGACCCGGCGCCGGAGCACCAGCGGCATGAAGATCCAGTCGGAGTACGAGAGGTGGTTGCTGGCGATGATCGCCGGTCCGGTCTCCGGGATGTTGTCGGTACCGATCACGATCGGGCGGAAGATGCGCCGGACCGGCGGACCGACCACCACGTTCTTCAGCACCCAGTAGATGCCCTTGCCATCGCCGTCACCCGCATCCACGACCGCCGGGTCCGGCTCTGGCCGTCGCGACTGCGCCGGTTCCGTCATCGATGTCCTTTCCTCACGTGCCCCGAGCTCTCATGATGCCGTACGGCACCCCGGATCGGGATCAATCGCCCTGCACCGGTTTGAAGTGCGCCTTGACGTCGGGGCGGTTGGCGAGGACGAAGGTGGTGATCAGTACGACGATCTGGAGGCCCTGGCCGATGCTCATCCAGACCGGATTCTGGCCGGACACGATGTAGTACAGGTTCAGCACGGTCACCACGATCGCAACGATCCGAATCCGCCGGTACGACGAGCGCTTGCCGTGCCGCAGCCCTTTGATGATGCGCAGGTAGACGAACACGATGATCAGCGCCGTGATGGGACGCGACCACAGCGACCACGACAGGCTGGTCCGAACCTGGTCCCGGACGGCGGGATCCGATGAATCGTGGTTCGGGGCATGGGCGAACTGGTAGTTGAGAACGCTGTGGTGGAAGACGGCGACAAGGACCGCGATGAGGATGCTCAGGCCGAGGTAGATCGCCACCAGCCGGATCACGGGACGCATCACGCGCTCCCGCTCGACGGCGACGGCGACGGCGTCGTCAGTTGGATTGGTCATGAATGCAATTTAGTGCCGATCGCGAGGCATCGTGCCGGCTCGCCACGCGGAAGCCGCCGACATCGTCCCGGGGCCGGCCAGATGCTTGCTATCGGCAACATGGCGAGACGGTGAGCTGTGCGGACATGGACGTGAGTTTCGGTGACATGTCGGTGAAAGGTGGGCTGAATTAGCTTTCTGGTGCGGGGAGTTCCCGCCGTACCGGAGGAGTGAGATGAACGGATTGCGCGTGGCGTCGTTGCTGGCTGCCACTATGACGACCGGCCTGGTGGCCGGCGTGTACGGGACCTACGCGAACGCGGTCATGCCCGGCCTGGCGAAGACCGACGACAAGACCTTCGTCGGCGCGTTCCAGGCACTCGATCGAGCCATCGTCAATCCGCTGTTCCTCGGGCTCGGATTCGTCGGCGCGCTGCTGTTCACCGCGCTCGCCGGCCTGCTCAGCCTGAAGGAGAAGGCCCTGCCCTGGATCGCGATCGCCTTCGTCCTCTACCTGATCACGATGATCCTGACGATCGCGGTCAACGTCCCCCTGAACGACGCCCTCAAGGCGGCCGGCGATCCCAACACCATCGACGTAGCCGCCGCCCGAGCCGCCTTCAACGAGTCCAAATGGGTCGCCTTCAACACGGCCCGAACCATCCTCGCCGTGATCTCCTTCGGCTTCCTCGGCTGGGCCCTCTACCTCACCGGCAAGTCCGCCGCCCAGCCGTGACCTACTGACGGAAGCGAACGCCGTCCTGACCGAGCGCCACAGCGCGCCGCAGGTGGCGCAGGTCGTTGTCGTCGATCATGGTCTAGTCCACTCACCACTGGTCTCGGTCGGTCGGGTAACTCGCTGTGCCCGCCGTCCTCGCGAAGCGCTCGGCCTGAGACAATACGATCCGTGCCACCTGTTCAAGCTCCGCCGTCGCAACAGCTACCCGCGGTCCAGAAGCTCCGGGTCCGCTTCGCCAAGCGTGGGCGGCTGCGATTCAGCTCACACCGCGACTTCCAGCGGGCGTTCGAACGCGCCGTCCGCCGGGCCGAGCTGCCGGTGGCGTTCTCGCACGGCTTCAGCCCGCACCCGAAGATCTCGTACGCCGGTGCGGCGCCGACGGGAGCGGCCTCCGAAGCGGAGTACCTGGAGATATCCCTCACACACGAGCGGGACGCCGAAGAGGTCCGGGCCGCCCTGGACGAGGCGCTGCCGCCGGGTCTCGACGTACTCGAAGTGGTCGTGGCAGGGCCCGGGGCGCTGGCCGACCGGCTCGAGGCGAGCGAGTGGCTGATCGCGTTGCCGGGGGTGGATCCGGCCGCGGCTACGGCCGCCCTGGCGGAGTTCCTCGGCCGGGAGGAAATTCTGGTCGAGCGCATGACCAAACGGGGGCTTCGCTCGTTCGACTGTCGGAGCGCCGTTCTGCGACTCACCGTCGCGCACGAACCGGCGCCGGTTGCGGTGTGTGCGATACTGCAAGTGGTGTTACGGCACGGAACCCCGGCCGTGAGACCCGACGACGTTCTCGCCGGATTGCTGGCGGTAGCGGCGCTCCCGGTGACGGGCCCGGCTCTTTTGACCAGGCTCGCCCAGGGCCCGCTCATCGCGGCGACCGGCACGGTGGACGACCCGCTCGCTCGTGACCGCGACGCCACCCAGGCGACCGCGACCGGCCAGGCAGGTCCTCACCAGACGCATTCAGCGGAGGGCGACGCCGCCGCTCCCTCTGTGCCCTGAGCGCGGGCGGAGCGGATCCAGCAGGCTTCCGTTGCGCCGGCCCGAGAGGTCAGGCGTAGCGAACCGTGACCGCCTTGTGGCTGCGCCGGACCCGTGACAGGGGTCGCAGGATGCGCCGGAAGGCTTGAGGAGACCCGCACCACATGCTCGACAACGAGCCGACTACCGAAGCAGCCGACACGGCTGCCACCGCCCAGCCAGCCGCCAATCGCCGAACCGCGAAGAAGGCCGCTGCCGCGAAGACCACCACGACGCGCAAGCGCACGGTGAAGAAGGCCGCCGAGGCGGTCCCCACCCAGTCCGACGGCGAGACCGCCGACCCGGCCCCGGTGAAGAAGACCGTCGCCAAGAAGGCGACGGCGAAGAAGACCGCGGCCAAGAAGGCCCCCGCCGCGAAGGCGCCGGCCAAGAAGGCCGCCAAGCGTCCGGCCAAGAAGACTTCCGCCCAGGACACGTTCCCCGAGCTGGTCGAAGAGACCACCCCGGCCGACGGCGGACCCGTCGTCGAGAGTGCCCCGGCGGCGAAGAAGACCGCCCGCAAGCGCACCGCGAAGAAGGCCGTAGCCACCGACCTCGTCGCCACCGATTCGCCCATCACGGACGGCCCGGTCGCGGACGCTGAGTCGGCGCCGCCCGCGAAGCGCACCCGCCGCCGCGGCAACCAGACTGCCGCGTCCCAGCCGGCCGAGGACTCGCAGAGCACGATCTTCCCGACTGCGGACGCTCCCGCCGAGGACACCCCGGCCGAGGAGCCGACCACCCGTCGTACCCGGCGCCGCGCCCCGGCTGCCGCCGCGGTGCTGTTCCAGGCGCCGACCGAGGTGCCGAAGCAGGCGCCCGCCCAGGCCGCCGCGACCAGCCCGGTCGAGGCCACCCCTGAGGCCGCCGAGACCACCCCTGAGCCGGCCGTCGACGAGCAGCCGACCACCCGCCGTCGCCGCAGCCGCCGTGGCCGCGACGCCGAAGCCCGCGAGACGGGGGCGAGCGACACGGGGGCGAGCGAGACCCACGAGCCCGAGGCCCGCGAGACCGACGTACGCGAGACCGAAGGCGGCGAGCCGGCCAAGCCGAGCACCCGCCGCAGCAGGGCGGCCGCGAAGGCCAGTGCGCCGGCCCAGGTCGCGGACGAGGACGAGACCACCGACGAGCAGGCGGACGAGCACTCCGACGCGCAGTCCGAGGACGGCGACGAGAGCGGCGAGGGCACCCGCCGTCGCCGGCGTCGCCGCGGTGGCCGTCGCCGCCGCAAGGCCGGGGACAACGACTCCGACGACAGCTCCGACGAGCAGTCCGACGATGACGAGCAGGACGACAGCGAGGCCGAAGCCGGTTCCGACGACGACCAGGACGCGTCCGACGCGGACGACGACGCAGACGGTTCGGGCAGTTCGTCCCGGCGCCGCCGGCGTCGCCGTCGCCGCAAGGGCGAGGACAGCGTCGGAGCCCCCGACGACCCTGACGAGACCGTCGTCCGGGTCCGGGAGCCGCGCAGCAAGAACACCGTGAACGAGATCACCGCGGTCGAGGGTTCGACCCGGCTGGAGGCGAAGAAGCAGCGCCGCCGCGAGGGTCGCGCCGCCGGTCGCCGCCGTGCGCCGATCGTGACCGAGGCCGAGTTCCTGGCCCGCCGCGAGTCGGTCGAGCGGACCATGGTGATCCGGTCCCGCGACGACCTGACCCAGATCGCGGTCTCCGAAGACAACGTCCTGGTCGAGCACTACGTCACCACGGCCGAGCAGAGCTCACTGATCGGCAATGTGTACCTCGGTCGCGTGCAGAACGTGCTGCCCAGCATGGAGGCCGCGTTCATCGACATCGGCAAGGGCCGCAACGCGGTTCTGTACGCCGGTGAGGTCGACTGGGCCACCCTTGGTGGCGCCAACGGCCCGCGCAAGATCGAGCAGGTGCTGAAGTCCGGCCAGGCGGTCCTGGTCCAGGTGACCAAGGACCCGATCGGCCACAAGGGCGCCCGGCTGACCAACCAGATCAGCCTGCCCGGCCGGTACGTCGTCTACGTCCCGCGCGGCGGCAACGGCGGCATCAGCCGCAAGCTGCCCGACACCGAGCGGAACCGGCTGAAGACGATCCTCAAGGACATCGTCCCCGACGAGGCCGGCGTGATCGTCCGGACCGCCGCCGAGGGTGCGTCGGAGGAGGAGCTGACCGCCGACGTCAGCCGCCTGCAGTCGTTCTGGGAGGACATCGACAAGAAGTCCAAGAACGGCCAGGCCCCCCAGCTCCTGTACGGCGAGCCCGACCTGCTGATCCGGGTCGTCCGCGACCTGTTCACCGAGGACTTCACCAAGCTGGTGATCTCCGGAGACCGTGCGTTCGACCAGGTCCGCGAGTACGTGACCAGCGTCGCGCCGCACCTGTCCGACCGGGTCGAGAAGTGGGCGAGCGACAACGACGTGTTCGCGAACTTCCGGATCGACGAGCAGATCAAGAAGGCGCTGGACCGCAAGGTCTGGCTGCCCTCCGGTGGTTCGCTGATCATCGACCGGACCGAGGCGATGACCGTCGTCGACGTCAACACCGGCAAGTTCACCGGCTCCGGCGGCAACCTCGAAGAGACCGTCACCAAGAACAACCTGGAAGCGGCCGAGGAGATCGTCCGCCAGCTCCGGCTCCGCGATATCGGCGGCATCATCGTGATCGACTTCATCGACATGGTGCTCGAGTCGAACCGCGATCTGGTGCTGCGCCGGCTGGTCGAGTGCCTGGGCCGGGACCGGACCAAGCACCAGGTGGCCGAGGTCACCTCGCTCGGCCTGGTCCAGATGACCCGGAAGCGGATCGGCACCGGCCTGCTCGAGGCGTTCAGCGAGAACTGTGACCACTGCGGTGGCCGCGGCCTGATCCTGCACGACGAGCCCAAGGAGTCCCGCCGCCGCGACAGCCGCAACGGTCAGGACCAGAACAAGCCTGCCGCTGCCCAGTCGAGTCAGTCCGGGCAGTCCGACGAGCCGCGGAAGTCGTCCCGGCGCCGTGGCCGCGGCAAGGGTCGCTCCGACGACGAGCAGCCCGAGACCGAGGCAGCGCAGCACAACGGCGACGCCGCCCAGCGTCTGGCCCAGATCGCCGCCGCGTCCGCGCACGAGGCGAAGAAGGCCGACGGCGACGACACAGCAGCCGGTACGGCGGAACCGACCGGTTACCCGGTGTCCGCGGCCGGTGACGAGGCGGTCAGCCCCGAGGCAACCGGGTTCCCGGCTGCCGAAGCGGCTGAGGCGACCACGACCGTCGGCGAGGCGGCCGAGCCCGCGGAAGCTACCCAGAATGGAGCCACCAGGACCAGGCGCCGGCGCAGCAGCCGTGGCCGGGGCAAGGCGGCTGCCGAAGGTGACACGGGCACGGCGGGCAACGACGCCGCCGAGCTCGTCTCCAGCCAGGTGTGACGCGTGTCCCCGAGCAGGCGGGATAGCCAGTTTGACCCGTCTGTGAGGGGACCCGTAAACTTGAGCTTCGGCGCGCGTTCCGCGTGCCTTGTTTGTGTGGGCCGCTAGAGGTCTGTGCAGGCCCCCGTAAGTTTCCGAACCAGCAGAGAGTGAGATCCACGGTGTACGCGATCGTGCGCAGTGGCGGCACCCAGCAGAAGGTCGCCGTCGGCGATGTCATCGAGATCGACAGCCTGACGGACGCGGTGGGCGACACCGTGTCTTTGTCGGCGGTCCTGGTCGTCGATGGCGACACCGTGACGACCGATGCTGCGGCGCTTGCCAAGGTGGCCGTGTCGGCTGAGGTTCTCGGCCGCACCAAGGGCCCCAAGATCACCATCCTCAAGTACAAGAACAAGACCGGTTACCGGAAGCGCCAGGGGCACCGTCAGCACTACACCCAGGTCAAGGTCACCGCGATCGACGCGAAGAAGAAGTGAGCTGATCTGAGATGGCACACAAAAAGGGAGCAGCGTCGACCCGTAACGGTCGCGACTCCAACGCGCAGCGCCTCGGCGTGAAGCGGTTCGGCGGTCAGCTGGTCAACGCCGGCGAGATCATCGTCCGTCAGCGTGGCACCCACTTCCACCCGGGCGACCTGGTCGGCCGTGGCGGCGACGACACGCTGTTCGCGCTGGCCGAGGGCCGGGTGGAGTTCGGCACCCGTCGCGGTCGCCGCGTCGTCAACATCGTCCCGGCCCCGGCGGAGTAACACCGCCACCCGGTACAGAAGCTCTGTCGAAGGGCGGGTCGCGGAATACCGCGATCCGCCCTTCTGCTGTGTAAACACAGATGCGGTTCTGAGATTCACCAACAGGAAGTAGAGAACACCGATGGCGATCCCCAGCTTTGTCGACCGGGTCACGGTGCACGTCACCGCCGGCCGCGGCGGACACGGATGTGCCTCGGTGCACCGCGAGAAGTTCAAGCCACTCGGCGGTCCGGACGGCGGCAACGGTGGTGACGGTGGCAGCGTGATCCTGCGCGTCGACCCCGACACGACCACGCTCGTCGACTACCACCGCTCCAGCCACCGCACCGCGACGAATGGTGCCCAGGGCAAGGGTGACCACCAGGCCGGCAGCAACGGTGGCGATGTGGTCCTGCCGGTCCCCGACGGCACGGTCATCAGCACTGCCGATGGCGTCGTACTCGCGGACCTCGTCGGACCCGGCGCGGAATTCGTTGCAGCGCAAGGCGGCAAGGGCGGTCTCGGTAACGCGGCCCTGGCCAGCAGCGCCCGTAAGGCACCCGGTTTCGCCCTGCTCGGCGAGGATGGCGACGAGCGCACCCTCGTCCTCGAGCTCAAGGTCGTCGCGGATGTCGGTCTGGTCGGATTCCCGAGCGCCGGAAAGTCGTCGCTGGTGGCATCGATCAGCCGGGCCCGGCCGAAGATCGCCGACTACCCGTTCACCACCCTGATCCCGAACCTCGGCGTTGTCGTCGCGGGCGAGACCACTTTCACGGTGGCCGACGTACCCGGTCTGATCGAGGGTGCGAGCGAAGGACGTGGGCTCGGGCATGACTTCCTGCGGCACGTCGAGCGGTGTGCTGCGCTCGTCCACGTCATCGACTGTGCGACGTACGAGCCGGGGCGTGACCCGCTGAGCGACCTGGACACGATCGAGGCCGAGCTGCAGGCGCACGGTGGGCTCGAGGACCGGCCGCGACTCGTTGCCCTGAACAAGGTAGACGTACCCGATGCCCGCGACATCGCCGAGATGGTGCAGTCCGAGCTGGAGCAGCGCGGGTTGCGGGTGTTCCCGATCTCGACCGCTTCGCACGAGGGCCTGGAGGCACTCAAGTTCGCGATGGCGGAGATCGTCGTACGACGTCGTGCCGAAGAGGAGAAGCCCGACACCACGCGGATCGTGATCCGGCCGCAGGCGCACGGCGGACCCGAGTTCAAGGTGAAGCAGTTGCCGGACGACGGCGGCTGGCTGATCCAGGGCGACAAGCCCGAGCGCTGGGTCAAGCAGACCGACTTCGCGAACGCCGAGGCGACCGGCTACCTGGCCGACCGGCTGAACCGGCTCGGCGTCGAGAAGGAACTGCTCGAGCGGGGCGCGATGGAGGGCGACGCGGTCGTCATCGGCGACGGGCCGAACGCGATCGTGTTCGACTTCGCGCCCGAGGTCCAGGCCGGCGCGGAGATCCTGGCCCGGCGCGGTGAGGACCACCGGCTCGAGGAAGACCGGCCGGCGGCCCAGCGGCGTAAGCAGAAGGACACCGAGTACCACGCGCGCCGATCGGGTGAGCTGGTCACGGATCGATCCGAGTACGGCCAGGGCTGGGTCGAGGACGAGGTTGACCTGTCCCCGGCCGAGGCGAAACGAGCGGCGGAGAAGGCCGAGAAGCTGGCGCGCAAAGAGGCGCGGGAGCTCGAGGCTAGGCAGGAACTCGACCAGAACGGTTGAACCCTATGAAGGAGCGCGCGGAGGTCGTCAAGGCCACGCGAATCGTCGTGAAGGTCGGCTCGTCGTCGCTGACCCAACGCGGCAAAATCGATCTCGAACGGCTCCGGCTGCTCGTCGACGCCATCGCGGCGCGACGGGTGGAGGGGACCGAGGTCGTGCTCGTTTCCTCCGGCGCGATCGCTGCCGGCCTGGCCCCGATGGGCCTCCGGTCGCGACCGCGTGACTTGGCGACGCAGCAGGCGGCCGCTTCGGTGGGGCAGGGTCTGCTGATGGCTCGGTACAGCGACGCTTTTGCGGCGCATGGTCTTCGGGTCGGGCAGGTGCTGCTGACCGTCGACGATGTGACGCGGCGGAGTCACTATCGCAACGCCTTCCGGACGTTTGCGCGGTTGCTTGAGCTTGGCGTCGTACCGATCGTCAACGAGAACGACACGGTTGCGACGACCGAGATCCGCTTTGGCGACAACGATCGGCTGGCGGCGCTCACCAGTCACCTTGTGCATGCTGATCTGTTGTTGCTGCTGTCTGATGTTGACGGGTTGTACGACGGGGATCCGCGCAAGCCTGGCACGTCGATGGTCGCTGAGGTACGCGGTGCGGCGGATCTTGCGCCGCTGCGGATCGGGCGGACTGGGTCCTCGAACGTGGGCACCGGTGGCATGCAGACGAAGGTCGAGGCAGCTGGAATCGCTACGGAGGCAGGGATTCCGGTCGTTCTCACGTCAGCTGCTCGTGTTGGCGAGGCGTTGAAGGGACTGCCTGTCGGCACGCTCTTCCACCCCACCGGCCGCCGTCGCAAGACCCGTCTCCTCTGGCTGGCCCACGCCACCTCAGGTCAGGGCATCCTCCGGCTGGACGAAGGCGCCGTACGTGCCGTGACAGAACGCCGTACGTCGCTTCTCCCGGCCGGAATCTCCGCCGTCGAAGGCACCTTCTCCGCCGGCGATCCCGTCGACCTCGTCTCCCCGTCCGGCGTGGTCATCGCCCGAGGCCTGGTCAACTACGACGCCACCGAACTCCCCGAACTCCTAGGCCGCTCCACCCGAGACCTGGCCCGAGAACTGGGCGCAGCCTACGAACGAGCCAGGTCACCGAAGTCCCCAACGGTCAGGTCCCTGAGATTCCCCCTAAATAGGTGCCCGATCACGTAAACAGTTGCCGGGGAATGTCACTATGGG